>BQJX01000016.1 GCA_021604925.1 Gemmatimonadota bacterium | reverse complement strand
GTGGTCACGTCCTCCAGGGAAGACGGCCCCGGGCGCGTTCCGACCGGGACCCGGGGGCCCCGGACCAGGAGCGGCACGCTTCGCTCGGCGTCGCTCCCGTGGGGCGAGGTCACCACGATCAGCACGGGTCCCGCCCGTGAGATCGACCGCTGCAGTTCCGCGAACGCGCGATCCGCGTCGGCCGGAGATCCGTCCACCCGGTCGCCCAGGTGCACCCAGCCGAACGCCGGACCGTTTCGCTCGTCGTCGGTCCAATCCTGCAGTTCGCGCGCCAGGGTGGACGCGTCGGCGAACCCGGGCTGGCACCACGGCTCCTCGACCCGGTCGTTCCCCGCGCGGAAGGGCGCGGTGTGCCGCTGGAACCCGCGACCGAGTCCGTGGCGACGATCGGCCGCCCCGGTCCCAGCGAACGCGGCGGTCTGCGTGCCCTCGGCCGCGAGAACTTCGGCGAGCGAGCGCACCGGGCCGAGCACCACATCGTCCGAGTCCAGGCCGTGCCGGGACGGAAGCTGTCCGGTCAGGATGGTGGCCAGGGCGGCGCGCGTGGACAGCGATGGGCTGAGCACGTCCACCGCCTGGGTGCCGGCACGCGCGAGTCGATCCAGATGGGGAGTGCGGGCGCGGGGAGCTCCGCCGCATCCGAGGTCACCGGCGCCGAGATCCTCGACGGTGACCAGCAGAACGAGCTCCGCAACCGCGGAGGGCGGGGGGGCGGTCCGTTTCCCACAACCCGCGACCATGAGCAGGGTCACGAGCGGAAGGAAGAGGACGCGGGCCCATGGATGCCGACGCGTGAAGTTCATGCCGAGTGCCCTCTTGTCGTTTCTGTCTTCTGACAGGGCTTTCGGCACTCGGTTACATCGACTTCAGTGATTTGTGGCTGAAAACTAGGAAGCGTTGCCGTTACGGATGTTGCGTGGCGGAATCAGGGGGTTGTTTCCGGTTCCTCGCGACGCAGCAGGTCAAGCACACCCTGGGCGTCCTTCACGCGGCCCAGTCCGTCGCGGAATCCGTCCGAAGAGAGCATCCGGGAAATCTGCGCCAGGACCTTGATGTGCTGTCCGGTGAGTTCCGGCGGCGAAACGAGCAGGAAGAACAGATCGACCGGCTCCCCGTCGAGCGCCTCGTAGTCCATGGGCTTGGCGGCAATCCCGAACGCCATCTCCATTTGCTCCACGAGCTCCGTCTTGCCGTGGGGAATCGCCACCCCCTGGCCGATGCCGGTGGACATTCGCTCTTCGCGCTCCAGCACGGACTGGAGGATGCCGGCCTGATCGCCGCCCGCGGACCGGGCCGGAATCAGGGAGACGAGTTCCCGCAGGGCACCGCTCTTGTCCGCGGCGGTCAGCGGAATGCGGATGCGGTCGGGGGTGAGCAGCTCGGACAGTTTCATGCGGGTCCCAGGGTTCCGGAAGGGTGAATGACGGGGCGGAAATCTAGCAGCTGGAAGCGGAGCGCTCAAGGCCTTCCCCTTGGTGGACGACAACGCCGTCCAAGATGGTCAGAAGCGCGCTTCCCGGGTAGGGGAGCCGATGCGGTTCATCCTCGAACACTGCGAGATCGGCGATCTCCCCGGGGGCGATCCGGCCGGTCACCGGGTGCCCCGGGACGCCGGCGGCCGCCGCCTCCGTGTAGAGGCGCAGCGCTTCATCGCCGGTCAGTCGCTCGGCTTCCACCGGGTGTTCCACGGCGTGCCGCAGTCCGAACGCGGGCGACGGCGGCATCCCATCCGAACCGAAGAAGGGCTGGCAGCCTGCCGCGAGCAGGGAGCGGAATGGATTCATCGCCTCCAGGCGACGCCGTCCCAGCGCCACTTCGTACAGGCCGCCGGGGTTCGCCCACTGCAGGAAGTTCGGTTGCACGCAGGGTCGCACGCCCAGGTCCCGCATCCGCGTCCACTGATCGGGTCCCACCATCTCGGCGTGCTCGATCCGGTGACCGCGCGACCGCGACTCCCCGCGCGGCAGCGCCGCGAACGAATCCAACGCATGGTCGATCGCGCGATCCCCGATCGCGTGGATCGCCACGGCCCAGCCCTCGCCGTGCGCCTTGGCCACGGCCGCGGTCATGGCGGCCGGATCCACGAGCATCCCGCCGCGTTCTCCCGGGCGATCGTGCCAATCCTCGCGGACCGCCGCGGTGCGTCCGCCGATCGTTCCGTCCGACCAGATCTTGAGGCCGCGAATCACGAAGCGTTCGCTGCCGATCTCCAGCAGCTCCGGCTCCTCGAAACACTCGCCCAGGAGAAACGCGTTCACGCGGACGCGCTCCGCTCCGGCGTTGATCCGCTCGCCCCAGCGGCGCAGGGCCGAAGGTCGCAGGAAGTCGCAGCTCGTCGTGACGCCCAGCGACAGCGCCATGCGATCCGCTTCGTCGAACGCGCGCTGCGCTTCCTCGGCCGTGGGAAGCAGCAGGACGTCGAGATGCAGACACGGCTCCTCGATCAGGTGGCCGGTGTCCGCGTCGATGCCGCCGCCCGGCCAGAGATCCCGGATCAGGGCCAGACCGGGCGTGTTGACCACGGCGAGATGGCCGCAGATCCGGCGCGCCAGGATGGGTCGGTCGGCGCTCAGTCCGTCCATCAGCTCGCGCGTGGGCACGAGCGGCCGGTCCCACGCGGTCTCGTCCCAGCTCTCCAGGAACAGCGGCTCGGGGCCGGGGCGTTCCCGCAGCGCCCGGGCCACGCCGTCGCGGAAGTCCTCCAGCGAGCGGCACTCCGCCAGGGACGCCCGGCGCGAGATCACGCCCATCTGGAAGAAGTGGGCGTGAGCGTCCTGGAGCCCCGGCGTGAGGACGCGTCCGGCCAGGTCCAGGCGGCGAGCGCCCGCCGGCGCCGCGGCGATCACGTCCGCGGTGGTCCCCACGGCCGTGATCCGGTCGTGGACCACGAGAACGGCGTCGGCGTGGTCGGAGCGTCGCGGTCGGATTCGAGCGCCGTGCAGAATCAGGGACATGGGTTCTCCCGGGCAGAGTTCCCCGTATCCTAGCAGGGTGGCCGGAACGCTGGAAGCGGCGCGCGTTGACGACCCATTTCGGGTCGTGGGACAATGCGCGGCCGTGCGCGTGCGGTTCCCGCGCCGCGTTTTCCAAAGGAGTCAGGGTTGGTCGAACTGGACGGAAACAGCCTCACGATCGAGGACGTGGTCAACGTCGCTCGTCGCAGGACCAGGTTCAAGGTCGCCGCGACGGCCCTGGCCAGGGTCGCCGCCTCCCGCCGATTCCTGGAGGAGTCCATCGAGAGCGGCGCCACGATCTACGGCGTGAACACGGGGATCGGCCACCTGGCCCAGGTCGTGGTCGCGCGCGAAGACCTCGTCGAACTGCAACGGAACATCGTGCGGAGTCACGCGGCCGGCACGGGACCGGACCTCTCCGACGAGGAAGTGCGGGCCGTTCTCTTCCTGAAGGTGAACCTCTTTGCCAAGGGCCTCTCCGGAGTCCGACCGGAACTCGTCCTGCACCTGGCCCGCATGCTGGAGGAGGACATCCTCCCGGTCATCCCGGCCAAGGGGTCGCTCGGCGCCAGTGGGGACCTCGCGCCGCTCTCGCATGTGGCGCTGGCCGCCATCGGCGAAGGGGAGGTACGCCACCACGGGAAGCGTCTTCCGGCGGGCGAGGCGTTGCGCGCCGCCGGCCTGGAGCCGATCGAGCTGTCGTACAAGGAGGGACTGGGCATCATCAACGGCTGCCAGGTGATGGCCGGCCGGGGATCATTGCTGCATCACGATGCGACCGTCCTCTGGAAGACGGCCCAGATCGTGGCCGCCGCGGTGATCGACGCGTTGGGAGCGTCCGAAACGCCGTTCGATCCCAAGGTGCACCGGAGTCGCCCGTACCCGGGACAACTCGTGGTGGCCGCCAACCTGTTTCGGATGCTCTCCGGCGAGCGGCATCGCCGTGCCCGCGTCCAGGACGCCTACTCGCTGCGCTGTGTCCCGCAGATCCTGGGCGGGATCGGCGACGCGTTCGACGACCTTCGCCGGCGCCTGGACGTGGAACTGAACGCGGCCTCGGACAATCCCTTGGTCTTTGCCGAGGAGAAGCAGGTGATCGCCGCCGGCAATTTCCACGGTGAGAGTCTGGCGCTGGCGCTGGATCACTTCGGCAACGCGCTGGCCGAGATCGCGTCGCTGGCCGAACGGCAGTTGAACCGGCTGCTGAATCCCGTGCTGTCGGGGCTGCCGGCGTTCCTCGCGTCGGCGAACGGCAAGAACTCCGGCCTCATGATCCTGCAGTACACGGCGGCCTCGCTGGTCTCCGAGAACAAGATCCTGGCCCACCCGGCCAGCGTGGACTCGATTCCGGTCTCGGCGGACCAGGAAGATCATGTGAGTATGGGGGCCACGGCGGCCCACATGGCCGCGGAGATCCTTCGAAACGTGGCCGACGTGGTGGGCGTTACGGCCATGGCGGCCGCCCAGGCCATGGAACTGCAGGACGGAAGCCCCATGGCGCCGTCCACCCGGGCGCTCCTGAAGGCGGTACGACAGGTGATTCCCTTCTGGGATCAGGACCGTTACGCTGCAGCGGACCTGCGTGCGGCATCCGGTTTGGTGCGAAGCGGAGAGTTGCTGGAATCGGTGGAGCGCGAAATCGGCGCCCTCGAGGGTTGACCAGACAGCAGGGAGAGAAACGATGACGGAGACGCAGATGGAGAAGCCGAGTTTCACGAAGCTGGAACACCCGACGAACGGCCAGTGCATCGAACTCGACGGCGATGCCCTGATCGTGCCCGATCGTCCCATCATTCCGGTCATTGAAGGGGATGGGATCGGCCGCGACATCATGCGCGCGACGCGCCGCGTGATCGATGCCGCCGTGAAGAAGTGCTACGGCGGCAAGCGCCAGATCGAATGGTTCGATGTCTTTGCGGGCGAGGCCGCCCAGGAGACCTACCAGGAGTGGTTGCCGGAGGACACCTTCGCGGCCATCCGTCACTACCGGGTGGCGCTGAAGGGGCCGCTGACCACGCCGGTCGGCGGCGGGTTCCGCAGTCTGAACGTGACGCTGCGCCAGGTCCTGGATCTCTACGCGTGCGTGCGCCCGGTCCGCTACTTCCCGGGAGTTCCGAGCCCGGTGCGCGAGCCCGAGAAGATGAACGTGGTGATCTACCG
This sequence comes from Gemmatimonadota bacterium, assembly GCA_021604925.1. Classification (GTDB taxonomy): domain Bacteria; phylum ARS69; class ARS69; order ARS69; family ARS69; genus BQJX01. Next base: position 10,145 of record BQJX01000016.1, on the reverse strand, counting down.
CGAGAACACGGAAGACGTCTACGCCGGCATCGAGTACGCGGCGAACTCTCCCGAGGCGAAGCGCGTGATCGACTTTCTCGTGAATCAGATGGGCGCCAAGATCCGCGACGGATCCGGAATCGGCATCAAACCCATGTCGGAGTTCGGCACGAAGCGGCTCGTCCGTCTCGCGATCCAGGCGGCGCTGCGCCAGAAGCGCGCCTCGGTCACGCTGGTCCACAAGGGCAACATCATGAAATTCACCGAAGGTGCCTTCCGCGACTGGGGCTACGAGCTGGCTCGCGAGGAGTTCGGAAAGGACACCGTGGCCGAGGCGGATCTGAAGGGACCGGCGCCGGCGGGGAAAGTGGTCATCAACGATCGCATCGCCGACAGCATGTTCCAGCAGATCCTCACGCGTACGGACGACTACTCCATCCTGGCCATGCCCAACCTGAACGGCGACTACCTGTCGGACGCGTGTGCCGCCCAGGTGGGCGGTCTGGGTCTTGCGCCCGGAGCCAACTTCGGGGACGGACTGGGCCTGTTCGAGGCGACGCACGGAACCGCACCCAAGTACGCGGACCAGGACAAGGTGAACCCGGGTTCGCTGCTGCTCTCCGGTTCGTTCATGCTCGAGCATCTCGGCTGGGTGGAGGCGTCCCGGGCGATCGAATCGGCGTTGGGCGAGACGATCCTGCAGAAGCGGGTCACCTACGATCTGGCGCGGCTGCTGGGAGACGTGCCGGCCATCAAGACGTCCGAGTTCGCCACGGCGATCATCGAGAATCTGCCCGGATGATCGCCCTGGCTGATTATCTGGTCCCGGAGCGAGTGCGCCTCGACGTGGATGTGTCGCGTCGGCGCGAAGCGTTGGCCGTGCTCGCCGAACTCCTCGGCGGGCAGGACAAGGCCGCCCGGGAGCAGGTCCTGGACGACCTGATCCGCCGCGAGCAGATGGGCAGCACGGGCGTGGGCAACGGGATCGCATTCCCGCACGCCCGTGTGGATGCCCTTCCGAACCTGCGGCTCGCATTCGTCCGGACCGAGGAGCCGCTGGAGTTCGCGGCGCTGGACGGGCGCGAAGTGGACCTCTTCTTCGCGCTCGCGGGCCCTACCCAGTCGAGACGCGAGTATCTCTCCGCGCTGGGGAGCCTGTCGTACCTGTTCCGGAATGACGGTTCGCGGCGCCCCTTCCGGGAAGCCACGGACGTCGCCGGGGTCGTGGACCTCTTCCGGCAGCTGCTTGAAAAGACGCCGCGCCCCGACGCCTAAAAAAGGCGCCCGGGCCGTTGCGGATTTCCCACCAGGTTTTCGCACCAGGGGGTGAAGGGGGGATGGCGCCGGTGGGCCCTCCTCCAGGCGCCTGAGGGCGAGGTTCACGGAAGCTCGCAGTTGACGTGAATTCGCCGATCGGGTTAGCTTCCAACCACTTGGCCACTATCCGGGGAGGCAGGAACCATGATCAACCTGGAAGAACTGCTCGCGCCAATCCCCGGCGATTCCCCCACGGGAAAGGACCTCCGCGTGGTTGCGGGGGACACCACGATCGGTGAGATCGAGGACAAGCGCCGCGAGGAAGATGCGGCGCTGGACCCCGATGGTCGTGGCAAGGAGGCGGACTGGATCGGCGTCCAGCGCGCCTGCGAATCCGCCCTCACGGAACGGTCCAAGGACCTCCAGCTGGCCGCCCACCTGACCGAATCGCTCGCCTGGTGTGAGGGATTCCCCGGCGTTCTCGCCGGCCTCCAGCTGACCCGTCAGCTCCTGGAGACGTACTGGGACACCCTCCACCCGGGTTTCGAGGACGGAGAGATCGTGGAGCCGCTGCGGGCGCGCTGGCTCTCGTGGATGGGCTCGTCCCGCGACTTCCTGACCGCAGTCAAGTCCATCGCCATCACGTCGGGGCCCGGGGTAGAGGAACGCAGCTGGGCGGACTACGAGGACGCGGAACGCGTGGATTCGGCGGCCATCACCTCGGATCAGACGGCCTACCAGGAAATGCTGAAGGCCGGCCGCATTCCCAGTTCGCAGTGGCAGGCGTTGATTGCGGCCACGCCGCTGGAGCGGCTCGGAGCCACCCTGGAGACCATGCAGGCGCTGGAGGCGGAGCTTCAGGCGCTGAGAGCCCTCTGCGACGAGAAGTTCAAGGAAGACGCGCCGAACCTGGTCGACCTGGCCGGGTTCTTCCTCGACTGCCGCGAGTACCTCGAGGCCCGGATGGCGGGCATGGAACCGGCCGACGTCGGCGGGGGCGAGATCGCGGGAGACGTCGGGGGGGCGGCCCCGGCGCCCGCCGGCGGTGGCAGTGGCGGCGGCGGTGGCGGTGGGCCCATCACGACGCGCGACGAGGCGTTCCGACGCCTGCGCGAGGCGGCCGACTACCTGCGCCGCACGGAGCCGCACAGTCCGGTGCCATACCTGGTGGAGCGCGCCGTGAACTGGGGCCAGATGCCGTTTCAGGAGATGCTGCGCGACGTGCTGAAGGACGACAAGGCACGGGTCGCCATCCTGGAGACGCTGGGTATGCAGGACCAGAGTTAGCAGGACCGCACGGACCGGTGCGCCCCGCGGCTTTGCCGGGGACGTTCCCGGGAAAGGGTGGGAGAACAGGGAAGCTCGCCAAACAAGGCGAGAAAGGCAAGCGCCCGGCTTGTTGGTTGAGCCGCTCACGAGGGAGATGTCATGGCTGGCGAGAGTGTACACAAGAAAAAGGAGCGGGTTCGCCCGCCGCGCGTTCACATCTCCTATGAGGTCGAACTGAACGGCGCTCAGGTGATGAAAGAACTTCCGTTTGTCGTGGGGGTCCTGGCGGATCTGTCCGGCAATCCCAAGGATCCGCCCGCCAAGATGAAGGACCGGGCCTTCAAGGACATCGATCGCGACAACTTCGACGAGATCCTGAAGGGCATGAAGCCGCGTCTCGCCTACAAGGTGAAGAACACCATGCAGGACGACGGCAGCGAGCTTTCCGTGGAGCTGAACTTCAAGAAGATGGCGGACTTCCGGCCCGACGCGGTGGCCCAGCAGGTGGAGCCGCTGAAGAACCTGGTCGAGATTCGTGACCAGCTGAAGGATCTCCTCGGCCGTACGGAGGGGAACGACCGCCTCGAGGACATGCTCAAGGCGATCATGGAAAAGCAGGACGTGCGCGACAAACTGAAAGACACGCTAGGTGCCGAGCCGCCTGCTGCAGGTGGCGGCGATGCCGGCGGAGAGGAGGGGTAACCGGTGGCTGACAAGAAAGCAAAGGCGACGCCACTCGAGGAACTTCTCGAGCAGGACGGCGGCACGATTCTCGAAGACCTGATCGGAACCGGGATCAAGCCCCGGGACGATTCGGCCAAGGAGCGCGGTCACCAGCTGATCAAGAACCTGGTGGAGCAGCTGCTCGATCCGGGAATGAAGGTTCAGAAGGGCGTGACCAAGACGATCACGGCACGTATCGCCGCGATCGACGAGGTGGTGTCCCGCCAGCTGGACGAGATCCTGCATCACGAGGACTTCCAGAAGCTGGAAGGCTCGTGGCGCGGACTGAACCAGCTGGTCATGAACAGCGAGACCGGCGAATCCCTCAAGATCCGCGTCTTCAACGTGGGCAAGAAGGAAATGCTCCGTGACTTCCAGTCCGCGTCGGAGTTCACCGAGAGCGCGCTCTGGAAGAAGATCTACGAGTACGAGTTCGGCCTCTACGGTGGCGACCCCTACGGAGCCCTGGTGGGAGACTTCCACTTCGACAAGGGTCCGCAGGACATGGCGCTGATGGAGTACGTGGGACAGGTGGCTGCGGCCGCTCACGCCCCGTTCATCGCGGCGGCGTCGCCGCAGATGTTCGGCATGGAGAGCTTCACGCAGATGCCGGATCCCCGCGACCTGGCCAAGATCTTCGACAAGACGAACCCGGAAAACACCAAGTGGCTCTCGTTCCGGGACTCGGAGGACTCGCGCTTCGTCACGCTGACGCTGCCGCACGTCCTCGGACGTCTGCCCTACGGAAACGACAATCCGATCGACGACTTCGACTACCAGGAAGACGTGGATGGGACCGATCACGACAAGTACCTGTGGACGAACGCGGCCTATTCGTTCGCCGGGCGCCTCACGGAGTCCTTCGCCAAGCACCACTGGTGTGTCGCGATCCGCGGCCCCGAGGGCGGCGGTCTCGTGGAGGGTCTGCCCATCCACACGTTCAAGTCGCGCGAGGGCGATATCGGGGCCAAGTGTCCCACCGAGGTTCTCATCCCGGACACGCGGGAGAAGGAGCTGTCGGACCTGGGCTTCGTTCCCCTGATCCATTGCAAGAACACGGACTTCGCAGCCTTCTTCGGTGCGAACTCGATCCAGCGTCCCAAGAAGTACGACGACGCGGCGGCCACGGCAAACGCCAAGCTGTCCACGCAGACCCAGTACCTCATGGCCACGTCCAGGATCGCGCACTACCTGAAGGCGATCTGCCGCGACAAGGTCGGCTCGTTCCAGTCGCGCGGCGAGTGCGAGACGTTCCTGAACAAGTGGATCGGGAACTACGTGCTCGCGCAGGACGAGGCTTCGCAGGACATGAAGGCCAAGCGCCCTCTTCGCGAGGCGCGGATCGACGTGATGGACGACAAGGCAAATCCCGGATCGTACAAGGCGATCGCATACATGCGGCCGCACTTCCAGCTCGAAGAACTCAACGTCTCCCTTAGATTGGTGGCTGAACTGCCGGCAGGAGCCAAGTAGTTCGGTTTTCTGAAAGAACCTGAAACTCGAAGGAGTTTGAAATGCCTCTCTACATGAAGATCGGCGACCTGGAAGGCCCCATTTCCGAGGCCGGCTCGCTGTCCGACGTGTTCCCGGTGGAAAGCTACTCCCACGGATTGAACCAGTCGTACGGTCCGGAGGGCGCGTTCGCCAAGACCACGGGTTCCGCGAACGTCCAGCTGTTCACGTTCTCGTGCAAGGTGAACGGTTCCACGCCGCTGCTGCTGCAGACGCTCTGCCAGAACGACCACTACGACGAGGTCATTCTGTACGACATGGTCGCCATGGAAGGCGGGGATCTGCACGAGTTCACGAAGGTGACGCTGGGCAAGGTCTCCATCGCGGACGTGCAGTACGCCGGCTACAGCGAAGGCGAAGCGCAGCAGACCGTGTCCCTTCGGTTCGCAACCATCATCTGGGACATCGATCCGCTGGACAAGGAGACGGGAACGGCTCTCGGCATGAAGAGCTTCGAGTGGAGCGCCGCCCAGAGCGGATCGCGCGCCTAGTCATTCCCTGTACCTGCGACCTTCCGGGGCCGGGCCTTGGGCCCGGCCCGCAGAGGTCGCTCGTGATTTGTCGAGGAGCCCGTTCGCGAGTCGCGGCGGGCCCTTCGTTTCCGGGAGGGGGGTTCCATGAGCGCGCAGGATCTATGGAAGGAAGGCCGTCTGGACGAGGCCGTGGAATCCCAGATCGCCGAGGTCAAGGCACATCCCGCGGATCCCGAGCGCCGCTACCTGCTGTTCGCCCTGGTCTGCTTCCTCGGTGACCTGGAAAAGGCCTCGCGACAGCTGGATGCCATCGGCGTCCAGGACGAGCGCCTCCAGAACGGCACCCTCATCTATCACAACCTCCTGGCCTCCGAGGCGGAACGGCGCCGCGTGCATGCGGGCGACGGCGCGCCTCTCATTCCCGAAGGCGACCTTCCCGCCCTGGCCGCGCGGGTGGATGCCATCCAGGCGCTGGGCCAGGGGCAGGGCGCGGCCGCTGCCGCCAAGGTGGCCGAAGCCGAAGCGACGGAGCCGTCCGCCGACTACCAGGTGGACGGCAAGGACGTCACCGGTATCACGGACACGGACGAGTTGCTGGGCCCCACGCTGGAGATCTTCGCGGGGAGCCGCTACCTGCTGCTGCCCTTCGACCGCATCCGCAGCCTGGACATCAGCGAGCCTCGTCAGTTGCTGGACCTCCTGTGGGCGCCGGCGGAGTTGGAAGACCTGGACGGCACGGTGGCCAACGTGCACCTGCCCGCACTCTACGCCGACAGCCACGCCGGCAAGCCGCACCTGCAACTCGGCCGAAGCACGGAGTGGGCCGAGGTGGATGGCGTGGTGCGGGGGCGCGGGCAGAAGGTGTTGGCGCTGGGCACGGACGGCGACCCCGACAGCGACCGTCCGCTCCTGAGTCTGCGGCGGATCGAACGGGTCGAGAGAGAGAGCTGACCCAGTGGCCGGCTCGCGTCGACTCGACATTCTCCGGCACACGGTCCTGGACCGGCTGATCGGGGACGAGAACGGGCCGCCCAGCCGGACGGATCTCCGGATCGGCGTCGCCGAACTGAGGGCGGCGGTGCGCCGTGATCTGGAGTGGCTCCTCAACACGCGACTCTCCTTTACCGCGCACCTGGATCCGTATCCGGAAGCCAAGCGTTCCATGCTGGCGTACGGCCTGCCCGACCTGGGCGCGTATTCGCTCGCCAGCGCGCTGGACAGCGGCCAGATCTGTCGCGAGATGAAACTCGTGATCCAGACGTTCGAGCCGAGACTTGCCAAGCGGTCGATCCACGTGGAGTTCGTGCCGGTGGACGACATCACGGACTTCTCGATGCATTTCCGGATCACGGGCACCATCGACGTGGATCCGATTCGCGAACCGGTGGCGTTCGATACCGCCATGGACAAGGACCGCGGGACGGTGACCATCGAGGAGACCACCTAGTGCGCGACGAACTGCTGCCCTACTACGAGCGGGAACTCCGCTACATCCGGCGGCTGGCGGCCGGCTTTGCGGAAAAGTATCCGGCGGTTGCGGGACAGCTCCTGCTGGAACCGGAAAAGTGCGAGGATCCGCACGTCGAGCGGCTGATCGAGGCGTTCGCGCTGTTGAGCGCGCGCGTCCGTCTCAAGCTGGACGACGACTTCTCGCAGATCTCGGACTCCATGTTGCGCCTCGTGCACCCGCTGGCGGCGGACCCGATGCCCTCGTGCACGGTCGTGCGTTTCGATCTGGACTCGGATTGGGCCAAGGATGGCGAGGGTCTGCCCATTGGGCGGAACACGCTCCTCCAGACGAAGTCCGTCGACGGCGTTCGCTGCCGCTTCCGGACCTGCCTGCCGCTCACGCTCTGGCCGGTGCGGGTGGACGCGTTGGAGGCCGTGGCATTGGGAGCCCGGGAGCCGGGCGTCCCGCCGAACGCGCACGGCGCCCTGCGCATCCGACTCAAGACGTTCGGGGGGCGGCCGTTCTCTTCGGTCGGCCTGGACGAGCTCACGTTCTTCATCGACCGGGATCCGGTGGTGGTCCATCGGCTGTACGAGCTGACGTTCGCCGACCAGAAGGGCGTTCTGGTGCGCGCGCCGTCCCCGTCCGGGGGAGAGGCGCCGGCTCCCGTGCGGTTGGGGCCCGAGCACATCCATCCGGTCGGCTTTGCGCCCGAAGAGGCGCTGGTTCCCGATCGGGAAGGGGCGGCGCAGGGACATCGCCTGCTGCTCGAGTACTTCTCGTTCCCGGACAAGTTCCACTTCTTCCGGATCGACGGTCTGAAGTCCGCGCTGTCGAGGATTCAGGGGGACACGGCTGAACTGATGATCCTCCTGAAGGAGTACCCGATCGATCTTCAGGGGAAGCTGGAGGCCAAGAATCTGCTGCTCGGATGCGCGCCGGCGGTGAACCTGTTCGAGCACGAGGCGGATCCGATTCGACTGACGCCCGCGGACGTGGAGTTCCGGGTCACGCCCGATGCGCGCCACGAGGACTCCTACGAGGTGCACTCGGTTCTGGACGTATCGTCCGTGGCGCCGCGCACGGGCAAGACCCGCCAGTACGAGCCGTTCTACGGTCTCCGGCACGGCTCGGGGGGCCCGGACAAGGCCGCGTTCTGGAACGCGGAACGCCGCTCCGGCGGGCGGAAACAGGATGCGGGTTCCGAACTCTGGATCACGCTGGTGGACAAGGGCTTCCAGCCGGATTCGCAGGAGCCGGGAGAGGTCCTGAACGTGCGCGTGCTCTGCTCCAACAGCGACCTTCCGTCCCGGCTCTCGCTCGGGACCGGCGCCACCGACGAGCTGCGCGTGGAGGGAAAGCCGGGCGTTGCCGGAATCCGCTGTCTGCGCAAGCCGACCGCCTCGATCCGTCCGCAGCTGGGTTCGGAGGGGAGGTGGAAGGTCGTGTCGCACCTGAGCCTGAACTTCCTGTCCATCGTGGATGCCGACGCGGACCACGGGGACCGTTCCGATCTGTCCGGAATCAGCAGCGGCTCCACGGCGCTGGATGCGTTCCGCGAACTGCTCAAGCTGTACGACTTCACGGACTCGGCGGTGTCTCGCCAGCGAATCGCCGGGTTGATCGGAGTCCAGTCGCGCACGGTGCTGCGCCGCATCCGGAATCAGGGCATGTCGTTCCACGCACGCGGCCTGGAAGTGCGCTTGCGGTTCGACGAGTCCGCCTTCGTCGGGACCGGCGTGTTCCTGTTCGCTTCGGTGCTGGAACGTTTCCTGGCCCACTATACGTCGATCAATTCGTTCGTGCAGACGGTGGCGGAGGTGCGCCAGCGAGAGGGAGTGATGAAAGTATGGCCGCCCCGGGCGGGAGCGAAGCAGCTCCTCTGAGCGAAACCCTCCGCGAGGAGGGCTATCGGTTCGATTTCTTCCAGGCCGTGCGCCTGCTGCATCAGCGCGCTCCGGACCGGGCGCCGGTCGGCGAGGATTCGCATCCGGACCGGGAGGCGGTCCGGTTCGAGACCGACGTGAGCCTGCGGTTCGCGCCGAGCGACATCACGTCCATTGATCTTCCGGAAGATGAATCCGAGGATCCGGCGCGCGTGCGGGTCCCCTTCTTCGGGGCGTTGAGTCCCGCCAGCTTCGGGTCGCTTCCCACCTGTTATTCGGAACTCGTCCAGGAACGTGTTCGCTACGACGACACCGTGTTCCACGAGTTCGTGGACCTGTTCAACCACCGCATGCTCTCGCTCTTCTTCCGATCGTGGGAGAAGCACCGGTTCCCGCTGATCTGGGAGCGCACGGACAAGGCGGGCGGCGGGCTCTTCGAACACATGCTGTTCTCCCTGTTCGGCATGAACACAGCCGGCCTTCGCGACCGGATGCCGCTCACGGACCTCGCATTGCTGCGCTGGGCCGGGGTCCTGGCCCGCCGGCCGGTCTCGGAGTCGCAGCTCGAAGCCATGACCTCGGACCTTTTCGGCGTGAAGGTGGAGGCGGTGCCGTTCGTACCCACCTGGCACGCGGTGGAGGACTCCGAGCTGGAGCCGCTGGGCCGGGGCGGCCGCCTTGGTACCGACATGTACCTGGGGCGATCCGTGTGCGTGGGGCAGTTCCGCTTCCGGCTCCGGGTGGGGCCGCTGAGTTTCGAAGCGTACCGCGAGTTCCTTCCCCTGGGCGCCGCCTTCCGGTCGCTGGGCGACGTGGTGCGCCTGGCCGTGGGCACCGAGTTCGACTTCGACATCCAGTTGATCCTGAAACGCGAAGAGACTCCCGAACTTCGCCTCGGGCTCGATCCAGAACAGGGCAACCGACTCGGGTGGACGAGTTGGCTGCGCACGAAACCACTCACGTATGATCCGGACGACGTGATCATCGTCGGTTCCCAGGCCGCCTGAAGCCGGTAGATCCCGGAAGGAGTATCCCCTTGAGCGTGAATCTCAAATCACTGATCGGCAGGTTGACGGACACCTCGCGACGGGCGCTGGAGGCGGCGGCCGGGCTCGCGGTTTCGCAGTCGCACTACGAAGTGGAGATGGAACACTGGCTCGGCAAGCTGACGGACGTTCCGGATGGGGACATCCCGCGCATCCTGCGCCACTTCGAGATCCAGCCCGATGCGTTCCTGCGCGACGTGGCCCAGGGCCTGGCCGGATTCAAGACGGGTTCGGGCAGCCGACCGAACCTGACCCAGTCCATCGAGGAGATCGCCAGCGAAGGCTGGCTGTACGCCTCCATCGATTACGGGGCCACCAAGGTCCGTTCCGGTGCGCTTTTCCTGGCCATTCTGCGCAATCCTATATTGCAGAGGCGTCTGGCGGAGTTCAGCCCGGCGGCGGCCGGAATCTCCGCGGATGCCCTGGGCAAGGACCTCCTGAAGATCGTGGAGGGCGCTCCGGAGGACCGTGAGGTGATGGCGGCGGCTGCCGCCGCGTCCCGCGGTCTGGGTGGCGGCGCGGCGGGGCCCACGGCCTCGGGCGGCGCGAC
>BQJX01000015.1 GCA_021604925.1 Gemmatimonadota bacterium | reverse complement strand
ACCCCTCTCCGACCACGCGGTCCTCGCGAACAACCACCGCGCCTACCGCGGGATTGGGCGCCGTGCGGCCGGCCGCGTGGGTGGACAGATCCAGGGCGCGCTGCATCCAGCGCACGTCCTGGTCGGTCCGGGTGGAAGCCTGTGGCATGAAAGAACGCCCCGAAGTGAGGTTCTCGGGGCGCCGGACGGACGTGGACGCTGACGGCCGCACGCCGACAACGGCGGACAGACGCCTGGATCCACGGCCGCGCGTCCTCTCCCATCCCGACTGTAACGGTCGGCCGCGGAATTCCACCGCGTCAGCAGGCCGAAGGGCCCGCTCGTGGGCTGTCACCACCGGTGGGGACTTTCGCCCCGCCCCGAGGATCGCATGGTTGCATCGAATCTAGAGAGCCGCCCCAGGGGCGTCAAGGGCGCGGGCAGCCCACCTTGCCAAAGTGTCCTTCCTTGATTCCGCTGACGTGAGTGGTATTCTGGCCACCACCCGTGTCCCCGGAGCGTGAGTGAAGTCCCACCGCCCATTACGGCTTGTCATCGGCTGCGACACCGACCCCGATCGGCTCGACTTCGGAGGGATTGCCTTCGATCGCGGAACGCAGCCACAGACCTGGGCGGGCCTGGACCGGATCCCAGACCTCAGGTCGGCGCTGGATACAATCAGGGACGCCAGAGGACGTGCTCCTGCGGTCACTTGGTTCTTGCGCTGCGACGAGCAGATCCGCGTGACGGAGGGGTCCTACGGCGCTGTTCTCGTTCGTTTCTCCGACCTATGGAAGCACCTCAGCGATGCCGGAGACGAAATCGGGTGGCATCCCCATTTCTGGCGGCTCGCCAAGGACGGTTCTACCTGGTTTCACGAAGTGGACGATGAGGACTTCCAGACCCGGATGCTTGAAGAGTCGTTCGCCGCGTTCGAAGCGGATCTGGGATTCGCGCCAACGAGCGTGCGAATGGGCTGGGACTACCACAACAATCGCTCCATGCAAACCCTAGCCAGGCTGGGCGTGCACATCGATCTCTCGGCGCTCCCATTCCAGAGCTTCGCCGGCTCGTACAACGATCGCGGCGCGTCGTTCGCAGGTTGCTTTGATTGGTCGACGAGCGGTTCCCTGCCCTATCGGCCATCGCGCCTCGACTATCGGATCCCGGCGGTCAGTGACGAGATTTCGATCATGGAACTTCCGCAGAACCTCCTGCAGTCGTCTTTCTCTGCGTTTCTTTCGGAGGCGCGCGGCGCCGTTCGCGATCGCTCTCCGCGCCGACTGATCCGCGCTCTCGGACCCAACCGAATCGTGGCCAGTACGACGGTCAAGGCCTGCTCCCCTCCGTTCCTCTTTCGCTCGATGGTCCGGGATGTACTGAGACGGGAGGAGGACTGGATCGCCACGTACTTCCACCCAGATGAGCTGCTAGCGCGAAAGGGGTCCCTCATCAACGACCTGATCCATCGCCTGTCCTACTTCTCGACGAACGTGCGCTCGGTCGTCCGCATTGCGGAGCGGCACGGAAGGCCTGTCGAGTTCGTAACGGCAACAGAGGCCGCGGACCTGCTCGCTCATGAGTAGCGCCGGAGCCTCGATCGTCAAGTACACGGACGAGGTCTGGCCGGAAACCGATCGATTCTGGACGACGGTCCTCGGCCCCGATTGGAACGATGAGGCGCGCTCTCGTTGGCGCTGGATGAACGCGCGTCGATCTCACTTTCTCTCGGTACAAGAGGGTCGGGTCCTTGGCAACGCAACGCTCCTTCGACAGCCGTTCGTCACTCCCACTGGAGAGAAACTCGATGTTGGATGGATCACGGACTTCTATGTCTCCACAGAGTTGAAGGGGCAAGGAATCGGCAAGCGCCTTGCCCGACGCCTCGAAGAGGACGTGGAGGTCGTGGCGACGTTCGGTCAATCGGATGAAGCACGACACTGTTTCCACAGCGTGGGCTGGACGGGTCTGGACTGGACCCCGCTCCTCGGCGTCACGCTCCCCGGCCTCCGCCGCCACGACGTCGACACGCGCGCTTTCACGAGAATTCCGCTGGATTCGCCGGCGTTCGACGAGGTCTGGAACCGCCGTGGAGCCACATCCCTCTGTGTCGGGGCGCGAGATACGGCGGCTCTCGGCGAGCGCCTGCTCGGCAGACCCGACGCCAACTACGAAGCGTGGACGACCGACAGCGGCGACGGAATCCAGGGGTGGGTGCTGCTCCGAATGATCCGCGGAGGAAGGAACCGACGATTCGGGCGCGTTCCGACGGGCCTGATCGTGGATTTGCTCGCGGTCGATGGTGCCGACGACGTACTTGCCCGCCTCGCGTCATTCGGTGCGTGGCGCCTGGGTCGACTGGGCGCCGTGATGGTCCTGGCAGTCGACACGGCGTCTCCCACCGGTGAATCGCTGTCCAGAGCTGGTTTCCGTCCGAGCCTCGGTGTCGGACCGCTCCGAGTCCGACGACTTCCCCAAAAGGGCTTCATGCAATCCCGAGCCACCCCGCCATTTCACCTGACATTCCTGGATTGCGACGCAGAACTGACCTTCTAGCGCGACCTTGATCCTGCTCCGACCGTGGCAAGGGCCCCTGGCCCCGAGGCTTGAACCGGAGCCCCCTCCGCAATAGACTAGAATTGTAGGGTGCATACTTCGCCGACGCTCGGAACCCGGTCGTCGTCGGGCACTCGATCGACCGCTCATCGTCGACGGCCCCCAACAGTCGCGCTGGGCACTTTTTCTCTAGGAGGCTACCCCATGCGCAACGCGTACGCGACGTTCCTCGTCTTCTGCTTGATTTCGAATGCAAACGCCGCCTTCGTGCGAGTCGACCCGGCCGGCACCGGCGATGCTCTCACTGTTCAGATGGCCATGGGAATGGCGGCGGCCGGTGATACGATTGCCGTCATCCAAGGCGCCCACAACGCCAACAGCGTCGAGATGACAGACGGTGTTCAGTTGCTCGGAGGTTGGAACGCGGCGTTCTCCGTTCGCGCCCCCGGGACCTCCCTGATCCACTGTGGCGCCCAAGGCCTCCGGTGCACTAGCGGGCAGGGCCTTTCGACGATCATCGACGGCTTCGAGTTCACCGGAGCCTCCAACAGTGCCATCCTGTGCACCTCGTCATCGCCCACGATCACACGCAATGAATTCCACGGAAACACCGGAGCTGATGGAGCGGCCGTGCACTGTGAGTTCGGCGCCTCCCCGCTGATCGAGGACAATCACATCCACAACAATTCCGCTAGCTATGGGGGCGGCATCCGGGGCCACTGGGGCTCGGATACGTCTCCCACCATCCGGGGAAATCTGATCGAGTTCAACTCGGCGGGCAGCGGCGGCGGAATCGGCGTCAACAATGGATCTCCGCTCATCGAGAACAACATCGTTCGGAACAACTTCTCGGGAGGAACCGGCGGAGGCATCCATGTCTGGCATGGAGAGGGCGGCGTGGTTACGATCCGTGACAACTTGATAGTCGACAACTCGAGCCGAGACGGCGGTGGAATCGGAATCAACGGCGGGCATCCGATCATCGAGCACAATACGCTTTGGGGCAATAGCGCTTCTCGTTGGGGCGGCGCCATCTCGCAAGCCACCAGCAAGTTCCCGGATCCCGGGGTGTCGTTCATCCACCACAATATTCTTGGAGGCAGTCCGGACGGACACGGCGTCTACTGCATCAATGACTCTTCGATGACGCTCTCATGCAACTGCCTGTTCGGGAACGCGGAAGGTGTCTACGCGAACTGTCCCCCGCCCGACAACGACATCTACCAGGACCCCCAATTCTGTGACATCGCGTCCGCTGACTTCGGACTTCGTTCCAGTTCGCCCTGTGCGGCACCCGGCCCGACCGGATGCGGCCTGATCGGTGCCCGCCCTGTAGCGTGCGGTCCGGTCAGCATCGAGGCCACCAGCTGGTCCAGAATCAAGGCCGCGTATCGACAGTAGCGGGCCGTCCCGAATCGTTGAGAGGATTGGCGGCCGATCCTCTCAACGACCACCGCTCTCCGGATTCGCGAGCGGGATCCACGCTTGGCAGAGGCTACTCGGGCGATCCACACCGGCCCACTTGCGGCCCCCGGCGCCGGCGGACATCAAGGCACCCTTCCGCTAGCCGTTGCGCTCGATCAATTCCCTGTAGACGGCGCATAGCCGGATACCCAGTGGTCCGGCCGTCCGCTCTTGCGCCAGCCGCCGCGCCTTCTCTCCAAGGGCGTTCACCAGTGGACCGTCTCCGGCCAGCTGCAACATCGCCGCCGCAAGCTCCTTCGGCTCGCAGGGAGAGACGAGCAACCCGTTTTCGCCGTGCGAGATCAGATCCGTCAGCCCGCCGGACCGCGTTCCAATCGCCGGCGCGCCACAAAGAGCCGCCTCAACCACGGTCAGGCCATACCCCTCCCGAATCGACGGAAGGATAACGCCCGTGGCGGACCGAAACAGGTCCGCAAGGTCCGGCGGACTCACCATACCGCGAAAGTCAACCGCCCCCTCCAGTCGAAGATCCACGGCCAGTGCCCGGAGGTTGCCCATCTCGGGCCCATCCCCCGCGATCGTCAGCCTCACCGACGCGTCGGACTTCCTCGCCAGTGCAAGTGCGCGCAGGGCGTCCCCAACCCGCTTCTGCTCGGTCAGGCGCGCCGCCACGACAAAGCCTCGCCGGTCGGCCACCTGCGACTCCGGTGAGGCAACACGAAACACATCGCCATCCGCCGGCATGGGCAGCACCTCTGGAACACGCCGGCGAATGCCGGGAGACAACTCATCGGCCAACGCCCGCGACACAGGCAGGACCGCGTCGACCGGCCGCAAGACCCAGGAAGCCAGCGGCCGGATCAGCGGGACGGATCGCATCAACCTCACGTCGGTCCCGTGTAGCGAAACGACCCGAGGTCCGGCGTCAGCGCGCACGAAGCGGACGGCCAGCGCAGTGGGCACCCACCAGTGTGCGTGAAGAAGTTCGGGCTTCCACTGGGCCACGGCACGATCCACAGCGCTCGACATGGCGGCAACGAATCTGACCATGGAGGCTGGCGCCTGGATCGCCCTTCGATGCATCTCTCCGCTGTAGGCCAACGGTCGACTCCGGTCGCCTGGATACCGGAATCGTTCCAGTTGAACGCCGTCCATCGATTCCTCCTGCGGCGCCCCCTCGTCCCACGGCGCGACAACCCGCACCTCGTGCCCTTTGGACACGATCTCTCGCGCCATCCGGTGCAGGAACGCGCCGAAGACGTCTTCGCGAGCCCGCGGATACACGTGCGACGCCCAGAGGATCCGCATCAGAGGCGCCCCGACGATCGACGTCGAACGAACACGGCAATCACGACCATCAGCACCTCACCCAGCACGGTCCAGATTCGGGCGAGAATCGCGATAATGTTCGCGGACTCGGGGTGCAGTTGCTGGGCCTGCATCACATGCGCCAACGCGGACTCCCGCACTCCGATCCCACCAGGGGCAAAGATCGCGATGACGCCAGCCACATAGGATAGCGAAAAGACACCGGCGTACTCCGTGTACCTGGACCAGTCCACCGACACGACTGCGGATACAAGCAACATGAACGTCAGGCCGTGGGACAACCACATCAGAGCGAACGAAGCCGCCAGCCTTGCTGTGTCCCGATGCGAAAGGTGAACGGCATCCGCCGCGTCTCTCGAGAACGCAAAACGTGACAATGACCACCGCACTGCCCCCGGCCAGAGGAGCGGAACCGCCAGAGCCACCAGTGAAGCCAGCGCGAATCCGATCAACCAGGGGTGCCCCAGGACATATCCAGGCAGGCAGATGGCGGCCAGCAGCGAACCAGTCGCAATCGTGAACCCCAGCGCAACAATCGCCACCGACGCGGCGAGCGCTCCTGAGACCCCCAGGTCCTTGGCCACCACGACGAGCCCGACCACCTGCCAGATCTTTCCCGGCAGGTACCGACCAAGGTTGGAGAACGCCCAGAGCTGTACTGCATGGACATACGCCACGCGAGTCCCGAGGTCCTGCGCAATTCGTCTCCAGAGCCATGCGAAGCCCAGGTAGGTCCCCGTCAACACGAGTACGGCCACGCCCACGCGGAGCCAGGACACCTCGCCGGAGAAGGTATTGAGTTCCCGGCCGGCCGCGACCAGGGAGTGCACCAGAAAGCTGATTGCGAGAACGATGCCGGCGACTCTCAGAGCCCGGATCCAGTGTTCCCGATTCATTCGAGGCGGCGCCTTCGCAGGGCGCCCAGGGACAGCCAGCCCACCGTGACCAGTAGGGTGCCGAGCGTCACCCACTTCCCGGTCTCGTACGGCTGCGAGCGGAAGCTCATGGTGATCTCATGGTCTCCAGCACTCACAGGGATGGCACGAAGCGTCCCGTCGGCCCGGAGAATGGGAAGCTCCTCGTTGCTGTCTCTCGCGTGCCAGTATGGGAACCAGTTCTCGGCATGAATGACGAGGCACGGTCGCTGTGCGGAGACGTCGATTCGGATCTCGTTGCCGGCGTACACGTATCCCGTAATCCGACCCGCGGGCTCCGGATTCGCGAACTCGGGCACGTAACCCGGATCCTCTTCCAGGAGCGCCGTGACTGCCGGATCATGCCCGTCCGCGAGAAGCCTCGGAACAATCTCAGACCGATCCGTCACGACCTCGTACTGCTCCACCACTCTGAACCGAGGCAGGGATCCGGGCACCGGCAACGGATTCGGGTAGTCCGGCGAGTTGTGCAGGATGTACTTCACGTTCAGCGTCCTGAGCAGCGGATACCCGGTCGCGTTCGTGGCCATCAGGCCCTGAGCCGCCGGGTCCATTCGAAGCTCCCGGTACCACGCCAGCTCGTTGTCGTGGAAGCCCAACGTTGACTCGATACCGAATGCGCCCAACTCGTTTCCCGCCAGCGTGGGAACCACGGGCATCACCCGGAACTTCTCCTGGCCAGCCTCGGCCGCCACCTGGGCCAACGTCCCGCGCGCTTCAATCCACCGGCTCGGATCAGCGACGACCTTGAACTGATCGTCAATGCGCCACAAGTCCAACGCCATCAGCACCAGCAGAATGAGGATCGCGGGACGAGCCCTCAGCGACCCCTTCATTCTCAGGACCACCGTCGCAGCCCCTGCGGCCAGAATGGCTGCCGCGATCAGAGCACCGTCACGAAATGCCGACAGATTCATCAACTGTGCTGCGGCCTTGTCGCCGTCGAGCGGCGGGGCGAACAAGTCGGTCCAGAACGCCGTCACGCCCTTCGAGGCCAGGCCGATCAAGGCCAGGATTCCCGCCACCGCCAACCCGATCGCCAGCAGTCGATCGCCCGCTTGCTTCGGCGCATTGTGCGCGGACTCCTCCAGGTCGTGGACGGCCAACGCCGCAAGAGCGCTGAACCCAAATGCCGCCCCGAACATGACGAGCGGCGGCGCCCGAAACAACTTCACCTGGGGAACAATCGCATAGAAGAGGCGGTGGACCGGCGTCCAATCCCCGAGCGAGTACAGCACGCAGAACGCGGCCAGGCCTGCCAGAAACCACCTCGTTGCGTCGCGCTTCCGGGACATCGCCAATCCGGCCAGCAGCAACGTAAGAATGCCAACATAGTCGGAGTTGTACTTGAACACGTTGCGTCCCCAGTAGCCCCGCGGCGCGTTGCAGAACTCCGGGACCACCATGGACGCCACTTCCTCCGGATGCAGTGACCACGAGGAGGCGTGCTCATAGTCGGTCTTGTCTGAACGGACCGAGAATCCGGCCGGATGCTTGACGTAGGCGACCGCCGGGAACAGCTGGATTGACGCGATCGCGACCCCGATGCTGATGGCCAGGACAAAGAAGGCACAACGACGAACCCGACCACCGCTACTCCGAGCCCCGACCTGCTCCGGGGTGCGGCCTGCGTTCGCAGGGCCCAAAGCCAGTCGTGTCACGAAGAGAGCCGCGACGAACCAAAGGCAGTGGTAGGCCATCTGGATCTGTGCCGATAGGATCGTCACGCCCACGGCAAGCCCCAAACGAAGAAACGGCGCAACGGTGCCGCTTACCATGGCTCGCTCCAGGAGCCCAAGGACGAGCGGCGCCAGGCTCACGACATACATCTTTCCGTCTTGGCCAGCGAAGATGTAGCTGACGAAGACCGGGGACAGCATATACGTAACGGCGCCCAGGGCGACGGCGTGCTCATGCAGCCGCAGTGACCGGAGGTAGAACGCCATGAACACACCGGCCAGGAACACGTGAAGGATCAGCTTGTGTCCCAGGGCACGATGGACTGGCATCATGAAGTGGAGCAGCGACGACGGGAAGAACGTGTCGCCGTGCGTCGCATCGATGAAGGGCAGCCCGCCAAGAATGAACGGATTCCAACGAGGGAGCTCGCCGTAGGCTTTGACGAAGTCGACGAGCAATCCGCGAAAGAAGATACCGCCCGGAATCGAGTCGCTGCCGTAGAGAAGGTCGGTACTGAACAGGTAGTCGGCAAAGAGGACGATCACCAGCAACGCGAGGCCCAGTTCGAGACCGAACCGCTTCAAGCCGATGGCTCCGGCGTGCCGCCATGCCCGTTGCCGTTCGCGGCCAGCGCCTTCACGATGGCGTCGCGGACCCGCGCCATCTGGAACGGCTTGTAGAGAACCGCACTCAGACCTTCCTGGGACGCCTTGACGATCGAGTGCGACGGGTCGTAGCCGTAGGCGGTCATCAGGATCACCTTGGTCATGGGGTCCATGGCGCGGACGCCCTCGAACACCTCGTACCCGTTCTTGTTGGGCATCTTGATGTCGGAAAGGACGAGGTCGTAGTGGTGGCCGCGGACCATGTCCAGCGCCTCCTGCCCGTCCACGGCCACGTCCACTTCGAAGCCCTCCAAAACCAGGAAGTCCTTCAGGAACTCGCGAATGTACTCGCGATCGTCCGCGATGAGGATCCGTCCCCCGCCCGCCACGGGTTCCGTGGCGTGCACGTTCATCATCTTGATGTCGTCCACGTACTCTTCGGTCTCGTACGTGCCGCCGCGCGCGATCGACTGCAGCTGGTTCGTGAGGCCCGCGATCTTGAGGGCCTCACGGGAGATCACCGTGAGCCGCTCCACTTCCTTGTCGAGCGCACCGCTCTTCCCGGACTTCTCGTACATCTCGCGGATGTCGGATCGATCCAACGTGAGCAGCGACACCTGCCCCGCCGAAAGGATCTCCTCCAGGAAGTTGTTGATCTCGTGGCAGAGCGACGCGGCCACCTCGCTCAGCGTGGACGCCTTCTCCGCGGCCACCAGCTCCTGCTCCAGGCGTTTCCACGGACGCAGATCCCGCGAGATGCCGGCGGTTCCGAGGAACTCCCCGTTCGGGTCGTAGAGTGCCGACGCGGACAGCGAGACCGGGATGCTCTCGCCGGTCTTCGACACGAGAACCGTCTCGAGCTCGTCCAACGTGCCGGCGTCTCCATCGGCGCCGGACATGAGGCGGCGCATGATCTGCTGCGCTTCTTTCGGGGACGCGTACAGGCGGAGCACCGACTCGCCCAGGATCTCCTCCGAGGTGTAGCCCAGCATCCGCTGGGCGCCGTCGTTCCAGATCGCCACGCTCCCTTTGGGATCGGTGGTCACGATCGCGTCGCGCGAGTTCTTCACCACGTTCTCGAGGTACTCCTCCGTGCGACGCAGATCCAGCAACAGCTGACTCTGCTCGATGGCGAAGGCCGCCTCGCGCGCGAACAGCTCCAGGATCTGAAGGCTGCGCGGAGTCGGCCGACGACCGTCCACGGGATCGTCCACCGAGATCGTGCCGAGGATGCGCTCGTCCTTGCCCTGCAGCGGAACGAAGAGAAGGTCGTTCGGGTGCCAGTCCACGAACTCGGTCGCGGGACGCTCCGTGGCGATGCCCACGTCCGAGAGCTCCTCTCCCAGGCGCGATCCGTGCGCCACGAAGTACGAGTTCCCGACGCGGTAGCGCTCGTTCAGGATGCGGCGGCGCACTTCCGGCGAGACGGCCGGCGATTCCTCCAGCGCCTTGGCTTCGGACTCGGTGAGGCCGGCGTGCGTGCGCAGACGCACGTGCCACTCCTCGTCGATCAGCGTGATCACGGAGCGCCGGTAGCCGCAGACCTCCACGATGGCGCTGGCCACCAGGCGCAGCTGCTCGGCCAGGTCGGACGAAGCCAGCATGGCGGCGCTGACTTCCAGCAGATGGGTCAACTGGGTCGCGGGACCGCGCCGATCGGATTCCGGCGTCGCGGACTCTTCGCTCACTCTTGGGCCTCCGACGGAGTCGCATCGGACGGGGCCAGTGCTTCCGCGAAGGCTGCCGGATCGAAGTCCTGCAGGTCCTCCAGCTTCTCGCCCACCCCGATCAGTTTCACGGGCACGTCGAGCTCCCGGCGAATTGCCATGACCACTCCACCCTTCGCGGTGCCGTCCAGCTTGGCCAGCACCAATCCGGTCACACCCAGGCTCTCGCCGAACACACGCGCCTGCTGAATCGCATTCTGCCCGGTCGTGCCGTCCAGAACCAGCAAGACCTCGTGGGGGGCGCCCGGAAGGCGCTTCTCGATCACGCGCCGCACCTTGACCAGCTCATCCATGAGTCCGCTCTTGGTGTGCAGGCGGCCGGCCGTGTCCACCAGGATCACGTCGGAGCCTCGCCGGACGCCGGCCTCCAGCCCGTCCCACACCACGGCGGCGGCATCCGCGCCCTCCTTGCCCTTCACGATGGGGACGTCGGCCCGGTCGGCCCACACCGCCAGCTGCTCCATGGCCGCCATGCGGTACGTATCGCCCGCCACCACCAGGACGCGCTTCCCTTCGCCGGAGAGGCGAGCCGCCAGCTTCCCGATCGACGTGGTCTTGCCGGCGCCGTTCACGCCGATCACCAGAACGACCGCGGGACCTTCGCCGCCGTCCAGCTGCAACGGGACCGGTTCCCCGCCCAGGCGGGTCGCTATGGATTCGCGCAGCTGCGAGAACACCTGCTCGGCGTCCGGCTTGCCCCAGCGACCGGACGCGAGCCGAAGCTCGTCCACGATCTCTTCGGCCACCGCCGCTCCGGTGTCGGATCGCAGCAGGAGTTCCTCGATCTCCTCCCACATCCCCTCGTCGAAGGAACTGCGCCCCTTCACGATGGAGCGAACGCCATCCCCCAGCTGATTGCGGGTCTTGCGAAGGCCGTCACGAAGTCGAGTGAAGCCCCGGCCGATCTTGCCGATCAAGCAGAGCCCTCCATGACGTACTCGGTCTCCAGGTCGATCGCCTGCCGCTGGCCGTCGGTGCCTTCCGTGGTGACTTCACCACCCGGCCCCAGGTCCACCGAGACGAGCTTGGAGATGCCCGGCTCTTCCATGGTGACGCCGTAGAGGTAATCCGCGATCTCCATGGTCTTCTTGTTGTGGGTGATCATCACGAACTGCGTCTTCTTGGCGACGCGATGCAGCATCTCCAGGAAGCGCCCCACGTTGGCGTCATCCAGCGGGGCGTCCACCTCGTCCAGGATGCAGAACGGGCTGGGCTTGACCAGGTAGATGGCAAACAGGAACGCAACCGCCGTGAGCGAACGCTCTCCACTGGACATGAGCGAAATGCTGGCCAGACGCTTTCCGCGCGGACGCGCAAAGATCTCGATGGGCGCGTGCAGCGGATCCTCGTCGCCGGCGAGCCGGATGTCCGCCTGCCCGCCCACGAAGAGCGTCCCGAACGTCTGCTGGAAGTTCTCGCGAACCTGTTCCAGCGTTTCCATGAACAGGGTGCGCGCCCGCCGGTTGATCTTGCGGATGGTGCGACGCAGCTTCTCGCGCGCTTCGTCCAGGTCCTCTTTCTGCACCTTGAGGAACTCGTAGCGCTTGGACTCGCGCTCGTACTGCTCCAGCGCGACCAGGTTCACGGCGCCCATTCGCTCCACCTGCTTGCGCAGATCCTCCAGCTCGCTCCGCGACGCCGCCAGGACTTCTTCCTCCGCTCCCAGCAACGCGCCGTGGGCCTGCGCCGCATCCGGCAGCTGGAGGTTCACCGAGAACTCCCGCTCCACGCGTCCCACCAGTTCGCCGCGCGCCGACTCCAGACGCATCAGCTGCATCTCTTCCTCGTGGACATGCTGGGCCGCGTTGTCCCGGAGCTTGCTCCAGCGACCCCGCTCGCTCTCCACTTCGCGCACACTCTCCAGAACGCGGCTGCGATCCTGCGCCGCCCGGTCGCGCACCTGCTTCAACGCGTCCAACTGCTCGGCCTTGGCCGCGAACGCGGAGTTGCCTTCCTCGATCTCGCGGGCAAACTCGCCCACGCTGCGATCGGTGGCCTCCATCTCCTCGGTGCGGAGCGCGATTCCCTCTTCGTCGGACTGCTGCGTCTCCTCCAGCGAGACCCACTCCATCTGGATCTTCTCGCTCTCGCCGCGCATCCGCTCCAGCTCCAGGAGGACATCGTGGGTCTCCTGGCGCGCGCGATCGCGATCCTCGGTGGAGGCGACCAGCTCGTTCTCGCGACGCTGACGTTCGCCGTCCAGTCGGGCCAGCTCGGCCTCGGCCTCGGTCAGCGTCTGGAGTCGGGTGCCGCGCTGCTCCTGGAGCCGGGCCACCCGCTCGTCCAGCTGATGCTGTTCGGCGGCCACGGCTTCGCGACGTTCCTCCGCGGCCGAACGCTCCGCCTGGGCGCGCTCCGCGGTCTTCTCCTCCGCCAGAAGGCCTTCCCGCGTGCGCTCCTGTTCGGTCTGCAACTCCTGCAGCTGACGCGTGAGGGAGTCGCGCTCCGAAGACAGCTCGATCGCCTGCGCCCGCACGCCTTCCAGCTGAGCGGACAGGGTCCCCACCGTGCGCTCCAGCTCGCCGATCCGGTCCGCGCGTCCCAGGATGCGCGTGTCGTCCGTGGCACTCGCCGCGCCACCGTGCACCAGCCCCGGATACTCGGCCCACTCGCCGGTCCGGCTCACGAACCGCAGCCCCTCGCCGTCCCGCTGACGGGCCAGGCGAACCGCATCCTCCAGCGACTCCACCAGCACCGTGCGGGCCAGCAGATGATCCAGCACCGGCGACACGTGGGAGGACGCGCTCAGGAAGTCGCGCGCCGGCCCGATGATGGCCGCGTCGGCCGGGATGGACAGGCGCCGCGGCTCTGCGTCGCGGAACGCGGATTGATCCACCAGCGTGACCTGCCCGTCGCCATCGAGCAGCGAGCGGACCGCGGAGACGGCGTCGTCACCGCTGGGCGCCACCACGAACTGGATGGCGGAGTCCAGCGCGCTGTCCAGGGCGGTGATCAGATCCGGACGCATCACGCTGACCGAGTCGGCCAGCGGGGAGAGGCCGGACGAGCTTCCGCGCGTGAGGACCGCCTGCGGGCCCTTGCCGAATCCCTCGTACGACTCCTGCAATCCGCGCAGCATCTCCGAGGCCGAGCGAGCGGACTCCAGCTCGATCGCCAGCCGGGACTCTTCCAGCCGTGTCTGCTCGCGACCGGCGTCGATCGCCGCGCGACGTGCTTCCGTCACGCGGATCTCCTCGGTCAGGTCGGCGTTGCGCGTGCGGATCGACTCGAGCCGCGCGACACAGTCGGCGTGCTCCCGCTCTCGCGTGGTGATCAGCTCCGCGATGGACCGCGCGTCCTCCACCAGCACCGCCGCCCGATCGGCCAGGTGCTCGCCGTGCGCGTCCAGGTTCGCCAGCTCTTCCTTCAGGCGCGCCACCGCGGCGCCGGACTCCTGCGCCGCCGCCCGGGCTTCCGACAGGTGGCCCCGGCGCCCTTCCAGGTTCGACTCCACGTTCTCCAGCGAGGCCTGCGCACTGCGCAGCTTCTCGTCGGAGGTGGCCAGATCCGCTTCCAGGGTCGATCGCAGCTGGGACAGCTCCTGCCGGCGTTCGCCCGCGGCCCGCACACGCTCTTCCAGCTCCGCCTTTTCGCGGGCGAGACGGCGGCCTTTTTCCAGCAGCGCCTCCCGACGCTCGCGACGGACCAGATTCTCGCTTTCCAGCTTCTGCGCGGCCGCCGAAAGCTCGTCCACCTGACGTTGCATGTCCGACAGCGCGGACTCCGCCTGCGTCATCTCCAGGCGACGGGACTCGATCTCCGCCTCGAACGACGCCACCCGGCTGGACGCTCCGTCCCGCTCGGTCGTCTGCTCCGAAAGCGTCTCGGTGCGACGCTGCTCCTCGTTCGTCATCTCGGTCAGGTCCACCATGGCCAGCGCGACTTCCAACTCGCGCTGGCGATCACGCGCCTCCTGGAAGCGCTGCGCCGCCCCGACCTGCCGCTTCAACGCGCGCACCTGACGTTCCACCTCACGCAGCACGTCGTCGATCCGGTGCATGTCCTCGTCCGTCGCTTCCAGCTTCCGGCGGGCCTGTCGCTCCCGGATCTTGTACTTCATGATTCCGGCGGCCTCTTCCAGCAACTCGCGCCGCTTCTCCGGCTGGTCCGCGAGCACCATCTCCACCATCTCGCGCTCGATGATCGAGTACGCCCGACTGCCCAGCCCCGTGTCCATGAACAGGTCATGGATCTCGCGCAGGAGGCACGGCACCTTGTTGATCAGGAACTCGGATTCGCCGTTGCGGAAGACGCGCCGCGTCACGGTGACTTCCGAGTACTCGATCGGCAGGACGCCGGAGGAGTTGTCGACCGTGAGCGAGACTTCCGCAACGTTCAGCGGCTTGTAGTCGCGGGTGCCGTTGAAGATCAGGTCCTGCATGGCCTTGCCGCGGAGATTCCGTGCGTTCGGCTCGCCCAGCACCCAGCGAAGCGCATCCGTCACGTTCGTCTTGCCGCAGCCGTTCGGGCCCACGATGACCGTGATCCCGTCCGAGAAATGAATATCCAGTTTGCGCATGAACGACTTGAAGCCGAACAGCTCCAGGCTCTTTAGATTCATCGATCCCCCTGTCCCGTCCCGACCTCGACATCACTCGTCAAGAGCCTATGGATCTGGGTGTAGTCCGTGAGGCCGTCCGCCTTCACACGTTCCGCGACCGCGACCGCGTCCGCGCGTTGCCCGTAGGGCCCGAGATACACGCGCCACCACAGGCCGCGCTCCGGGATCTCCACCTGGCGAAGCGCCGTGGGAAGGCCGGCGCGTTTCAGCTTGGCCGCATCCAGTTCGGCGGCCGCGTGGGTCTTGAGCGACGACGTGTGGACGAAGAACAGTCGACCCGTCGTTCCGAGCGGAGCGGCGCGCGGAATCGGCGGGCTGTCCGCGTTGCCCTGCGGCTGGCCCACGCCGGGCGAAGAGCCGGAGCTCGGCGAGGGTTGGCCGGTTGCCGGGTTGCCGGGCGCGGCATTGTTGGTTGCCGCGCTGCCGGGCGGCGTGAGGCCGGGCGACGTACTGCCGGTGGATGCGCTGCCCGTGGATGCAGTGCCGGTGGATGCACGGCC
>BQJX01000014.1 GCA_021604925.1 Gemmatimonadota bacterium | reverse complement strand
GGCCGGCCGCGGCGTGATCCGGGGCAACAGCGGTATGCCGAAGGCCGAAGCGAGCAGCACGAGCGCGGCGAAGAGCGAGAACCAGGCGCGCCACCGGGTACCGTCCAGATTCACGCCCGGCATGGACACCACCGCCGCCACCAGCGCGCCGATGATCGCGTAGCTGGTGAGCCGGCCCGCGTGGTACACGAGCAACGGGGGTACGAGGCGGTGACGCGACCGCCCGGCCTGGTGCTGACGCACGCCGAACGCCACCGCCAGCGGACCACACATGCCCAGGCAGTGTCCCAGGCTCATGGTGACGCCGGTCCCCAGGAGGAGAGCCACTCCCAGGGGACCCTCGGGCGCTGCGGCTGCGCAGCAATCCGGCGTCATGCGCTCACGGACGGAATGGGCGGGGCCCCCGCCTTGGCCGAGTCCGCCACGGGCTCCCGGTCCGATCCGAACCGGTACAGGACGTGGTACCGCCGATTCTCCGGATCCCAGCGGATCGTGTGCCCGAGCGCGCGATGCACCTGCACCATGGCGTGGTTGCCCGGAAGAATGCTGGCCGTGATCCCGTCGATGCCCTTCCCCTGGGCGTACTCGCAGAGCTGGGTCAGCAGGGTGGAGGCGATCCCGAGCCGTCGGTGGGATTCGCCCACCACCACGGCCGTCTCCGCAAGGTTGGAACGCGGGTCCAGATCGTAACGCGCGACCGCCACCAGCCGCTCGTTCTCGCCCTCGCCCGCGAGCACCCCGAAGGCCATGCGACGCCGGTAGTTCACGCTGCACAGGTGGAGCGCCTCGCCCGGCGTCAGCTCCTTCTTCACGGTGAAGTAACGGTGGTAGATCGTCTCCATCGTATGGCTGTAGAAGAGGTCCCGCAGTTTCGCGGAGTCGTCGGGTTTGAGCGGCCGGATGGTCAGCTCCTCGTCGCCGAATCGATGGGTGCGAACCCAGTCGTGCGGGTACGCGTCGAACACGTACTGCAGTTTCTCGGCGGACATCGACGCGTAGTGCTTCTCGTGGATGAAGCGACGCAGCTCCGCGCGGAAGTCCGGATGGGCAATATCCACCAGCGCCAGTGCGCGTTCGCGGATCGTCTTGCCGTGCAGGTACGCCACTCCGTACTCGGTCACCACGTAGTGGACGTCGCCGCGGCTGGTGACCACGCCGGCGCCCTCATCGAGATGCGGCACGATCCGGGACACGGCGCCGCGTCGCGCGGTACTCGGGAGCGCGATGATCGGCTTGCCGCCGGCGCTCATGGCGGCGCCCCGGACAAAGTCGACCTGTCCTCCGATGCCGCTGTAGAAGCTGTAGCCCAGACTGTCGGCACACACCTGTCCGGTCAGGTCCACCTGGAGGGCGGAGTTGATGGCGGCCACCTTGGAGTTCTGGGAGATCACTCGGGGATCATTCACGAAGTCCGACGGCCAGAACTCGATGTCCGGATTCTGGTCCACGTAGTCGTACAGGCGCCGCGTTCCCATCACGAAGCTGGTCACCGAGTGGCCGGGATTGACCGTCTTCTGCTTGTTCGTGATGTTGCCGTTTTCCAGCAGCCCGAGGACGCCGTCCGAGAACATCTCGGTGTGCAGACCCAGGTCGTGCCGGTCGTCCAGGAAGCGCGCCACCGCATTGGGGATGGTGCCGATGCCGAGTTGCAGGCACGAGCCGTCGTCGATGAGGCGAGCCGCGTGCATTCCGATCTCCATGGCGATCTCGTCGGGTTCCGGGCTCGGCAGTTCCAGGATGGGACTGGACGTCTCCACGAACAGGTCGATCTCGCTGGAGGGGATGGCGGCGTTGCCCCGCGTACGCGGCATGTTCGGGTTGATCTCGGCGATCACGAGGTCCGCGCACGCCACCGCGGTCCGCTGGATGTCGAGATGGATGCCGAAGTTGCAGTGGCCGTGCTGGTTGGGCGGGGCCACCTGGATCAGGGCCACGTCCACGCGGCGCTGCCCGGACCGGAAAAGCTCGGGGATCTCACTCAGGAAAATGGGCGTGTAGTCGGCGCGACCCTCGCGCACCGCGTCGCGCACATTGCTGCCGATGAAGAACGCGTTGTGCCGGAAGTGGCCCAGGAAGCGCTCGTTCACGTAGTCCGCCGTCCCCAGGGTGAGCAGGGAGCAGACTTCGATGTCGCGCAAGCGCTCGGCCTGTCGACAGAGGCCGTGCACCAGCGTCTGGGGCTCGGCGCACCCGGAGCCCAGGAAGATCCTGGATCCGGACTGAATGCGTTGCAGCGCTTCGTCGACGGTCACCAGCCGACCTTCCAGGCCTTCGTATCGGGTCAACGTGGGACCTCTTTCTTTTCCACGGTGCCGGGTTTGGTTTGGACTTCCGCGAAATCCTCTTCGAGGGCGGCGGCGTGGCGGTCCAGTGCCACCAGGAAGATCTCCATGATGTCCTGGACGGTGATCACCCCCACGCATCGTCGCCCCTGGACCACGGGGAGCCCGGTCATCTTCCGGTTGTGCAGCAGTTCGGTGGCGTCCCGGATGCTGTCCGACGGCCTGACCACCGGCACCGCCCGGCGCATCACCTTGCCGACCGGGAGGTCTCCGTCGGCCGACTCGTACGGCTCGTCCTGACGGGGGATGAGGTGGGGAAGGAGCACCTGGCGGAGGTCGCGATCGGTGACCAGTCCGACGAGGTCACCGTCGTCGTCCACGACAGGGAGGCGGCGAATCTCGTGCTCCATCATCTTGCGCAGGGCCAGCGACGCCGGGATGTCCGGCGTGACTGTCAGTGCGGGGCTCGACATCCATCGCTCGACTCTCATGACACACCTCCCTGGCCGCCGGTCCGAGGGCAGAAGATGACCCCCACAGCGGGAATATGGAACCCAGGGTTCCCGACGGCCAGTTTCGGATTCCCCTGATAAGGGCGTTGGGGGTTATTCTGGCCGGGTCCCGGGCCCTCGGGACGGATTTTTCGGAACTCAAGATGGGAGGCAGGGGTGGAGGCGGGCGGAGAGAGAGCGGCGGCCGCCGAGGCCCGCCTGAGCGCGATTCTGGCGGCCACCGTGGATGCCATTGTGGCCATCGATGAGCGGGGCCGAATCGACGTGTTCAGCGCCGCCGCGGAGCGGATGTTCGGATGGAAGGCCCGGGAGATGGTCGGCCAGAACGTGAACCGGCTCATGCCGAACCCGTACCGCCCGGCCCACGACGGATTCCTGGAGACCTACCTGCGGACCGGGATTCCCAAGGTGATCGGGATCGGCCGACGGGCGGTGGCGGTCCGCCGCAACGGCGAGGAGTTCCCGGTGGAACTGACGGTGGGGGAGATCGCGTCCTACGGCGAAGGACGCCGGTTCGTGGGCCTGATCCGCGACATCACGGAAACCCTGCGGATCGAGGAAGAGGCGAAGGAACTGCGCGACCGGCTCACACGCGTGGGCCGCGTGAGCACATTGGGGGAGATGGTGGCGGGCATTGCCCACGAGATCAATCAGCCGCTCACGGCCATCGCGTCCTCCGCGCAGGCGCTGAGCCACGTGCTGAAGCCGGACCGGCCCCTGACCGACGAGCATCGCCAGATCATCGACGAGATTGCGGAACAGGCGTTGCGCGCCGGCGACGTCATCGACCGTCTTCGCCGACTGGCCCGCCGTGAGGAGGCGCCCCCGGCGGTCCGCGATCCCAATCGCGTCGTCCGCGACGTGGTGCGTTTGGCCACGCTGGATGCCCGCGCCAACGAAGTGTCCCTGGAGCTCGATCTGCAGGAGGGCCTGCCCGCGGTGACCATGGACGAAGTGCAGATCCAGCAGGTCGTTCTGAACCTGGTGCGGAACGCGGTGGACGCCACCACCGCCAGCACCAGCGTTGCCGGTGCGGCCCATCCGGTGGTCGTGCGCACGCGCGCGGCGGCCGGCGACCGCGTGCAGTTCTCCGTGACCGACCGCGGCACCGGCGTGACCCCGGAGGAGGCCGAAGGGATCTTCGAACCGTTCTTCACGACCAAGGAGGGAGGCATGGGCTTGGGCCTGTCCATCAGTCGATCCATCATCGCGGCGCACGGTGGCGTGCTGGACTATGTGGTGGACCCCGACACGGGGACCACCTTCCGCTTCACGCTGCCCATTCACGGGAAGGAGGCGACCGGATGACAGGCCCGGAAGACGGATCTCCGTGCGTGTTTGTCGTGGATGACGATGCCGCGGTTCGGCGTGCGATCGCGCTGCTGCTGCGTTCCGTGGGGCACCGGGTGGAAGTATTCGACTCCGGCCGCAGTTTCCTGGACGCGTTCGATCCGCCCCGCCCCGGGTGCCTGGTCCTGGACCTGCGGATGCCGGGCATGAGCGGGCTGGAGGTGCAGCAGGCGCTCCTGGAACGCGGCCTCCGGGTGCCGATCGTGTTTGTGACCGCCCACGGCGATGTGCCCAACGCGGTGGAGGCGATGCAGGCCGGCGCGGTGGACTTCCTGCAGAAACCGTTTCGAGAGCAGGACTTGCTGGATCGAGTTCACAAAGCACTCGAAATCGAGGCCGCCGGGCGCGAGGAGACCCAGGATCTTGCGGAACTGAACGAGCGGTTGGAACGGCTCACGCCGCGCGAGCGGGAGGTGATGCTGCGGGTGGTGGACGGTCACGCGAACAAGGTGATCGCCTACGACCTGGAGGTCAGCGAACGGACCGTGGAGATCCATCGCTCGCGGGTCATGGCCAAGATGGAAGCCCAGTCGCTGGCCGAGCTGGTTCGCATGGCCGTGCGCCTCAACAACTGAAGGGCGGAACCTATGCCGCTTCCTCGGCCAGGGGGCGGTCGATCTCGGGATTCGTGAGCGTCACCCCGCGGACGCTCCCATCCCTCTCGACCACGTACGTGAGATCCCGCCAGGTGAGCCGCCGTCGCCGGAGTGCGGCGCTGGCGCAGGCCAGAAAGCTGGCCCCGGGCGCCAGCAGCGCGGCGGGCATCCAGGCCCGGGCCGACGGCCGCTCGGGCAGCAGGAAACGGTAGAGGTGCGTCGAAGACACGTTCACGAACGCCGTGGCGATGGCGATCCAGCCGACCGTGGCACCCGCCGGCCACTCCCTCAGGAAGATCCACCAGAACAGGTGCAGGCATCCCGACCAGATGCTGGCCACGTCCAGCGCGGTCTTCATCCAGAGCATCCAGTAGAGCGACGGCTGGTACACCTTCACGAAGAAGTACTGTCGGGCGAGCCACTTCACGAACCCGCCGTAGCCCTGGATCTCGGACGTGGACTGCACCAGGAAGCGGGGGACCGGAGCCACGCGGAGTCGGCGTCGCTTCATGGCCCGGCTCAGGGCCATGTCGTCCACGACCGTGCGTCCCCACATCTCGTGAAGGCGGTACTCGTGGAACGTGGAAGCACGAATCGCCATGGAGCCGCCCCACGTGGCGCCGCGACAGACGAGCGCCGCCATGGACTGCGCCGCTTCCGCGAGGCCGTGCAGCGCTTCGACAATGCGCCGTCCCTCGGCCGCGACCCAGTGGAAGCTGGTGGAGGCCTCGGACGCGCGCACCGCGATCGGCCGGATCATCTCTCGCAGCCAGCTGCTCTTGACCAGAAGGTCCCCGTCGCAGAAGGCAAAGACCTCCGCTCCGGGATGAACTTCGTCCGCGTGGCGAATGCCCGCCAACAGGTTGAAGTTCTTCTGGGCGCAGCGAACGTCCCGTTCGAGCACACGGCCGGCGATCACGTGATCGCAGTCCGGTGCCCCCGGCAACCACTTCGCCAGGTCCCGGGCAGCCTCGTCGCCCTGCTCGGCGCCCGCCTCGGTGACAAAGGTGACCCGGTAGCGGGCGGGGTAGTCCTGCGCTTGGAGAGCGCCCAGCGTCTGTTCGATGCCGGGAAGCCGCCCCTTCAGGCACACGAAGACGTGCGCCTGGGGCCACTCGACCGGGTCCGGATCGCGGGTGGAACGTCGCCAGGCGAGGAAGCCGCGGAGCGCACGCGCCCAGAACCAGGCGCTCGAACCGAGCGCCAGCAGGGCAATCGCAATGGTGGTCGCGGCCAACAAGGGCGTGGATCCCTCCTACGTCCGAACTACCAGCCCATCAGGCCGCAACACCGGGAACAGATGGGAAGCAGTCCGTCCTCGTGGATGCTCGTCCGGAACTTGCGGTACTTGTCGTTGTTCCAGATCGTCAGGAGATCATCCTTCTGGATGTTGCCGCACACGTAGTCGGGATAGTCGCGGCAGGTGGCCACGTCGCCGTTCGGCAGGATCTCCGTGACCAGCCACGGCTGGATGCAATTCCCGTAGCCGAACAGTGTGGTCGGGTCGTCGTAGTAGGGAACGATCTGGTCGTCCTTCAGGTCCGGAATGAACATGACGGGGAACGGCCACTTGCGGGACTGGATCGACTTGACCTCTGCCCGCAGTCCATCCGAGTCCAGGCCCGTGAAGAAGAGGTAGCCCTTCCAGGCTTCGGGCGTGGTGTCGAACCGTTCCTTCATGACCGCTTCGTGGGCCTGCCCCGTCTCCTCGTTCGTGAACCAGGAGTAGTAGTACGTCAGCAGGTCGATGCCGCGGTCGGCTCCCCAGTCCGCGATGTCTTCCAGGTGCCCCACGTTGTCGCGGGAGATCGTGGCCAGCACGTTGATGTACGGCTTCTTGGCGCCCTGCCGTTTCTTCTCCGCGATGACCGCGTCCAGGCCGTTCATCATTCGTTCCCAGGCGTTCTTCTCGCCCCGGATCTCGTTGTGGACCGGACCCACCCCGTCCACCGAGAGCATCAGCATGTCCACACCGGCGGCCACCAGCCGGTCGGCGGTCTTCTCCATCATGGTGCCGTTCGTGACCACGCCCACCAGGCCGTTCCGCTGCTTCATGTGCTCCATGAGCGGCATGAGGTCGCGGTACAGATAGGGCTCGCCGCCCCAGATGTAGTAGAAGGGCTTCCGGTGGGCGAGCTGGTCCACCATGGCCCGGTAGGTCTCGACCGGAACGATCTCGCGAAGCTCGGAAGCCGGCTTGTCGTGGTTGTAGCCGGTCTCTCCCCACTGGCCGCAGGTCTTGCAGCGAAGGTTGCAGGAATTCACGATCTTCAGGCTGACCTGGGTGAGCTGGTCGCTCGTGCCGTCCAGGCGGGCCCGATCCCGGGGGGCGAAGAAGCGCTTGGTCGCTTCGGCCCTCAGGAGCCGCCAGAAGACGTCCGGAGTGCGAAACAACACCCGGGACAGGTGGCTGGCGGGGATCCGGCTGTTGTTCGAGTTCTGGCTGGAGCTGACTTCGCGGGGTGGGGTCTGCATGGTCGACACGAAATGCGTTCCTCCGGGCAGGCCGGCGATGCCGACGGGATAGGACTCGTCTGGAACGGGCTGGGGCTGATTGGAACCCGAAGGGCCCCCGTCGTCAAGGCAGACGAACGACCCCGAGGTGGATTGTGGGCTCAATTCCGGCGGAGAAGTCTCCGATACCCGGGATTGGAGAACTACCGCGGACCCGGAGGCCAACGAATGAACTCCCGAACCACCCGCCTGGCAATGACCATCGTACTGGCCGCCAGCGCGTTTGCACTAGGTTGCGATCCCAAGCTCACAGGGACGGAAGGTGACGGGGGAACCGGCACCCCCACCCAGGTGACCGTCGTCACGCCCGAGGCCCTGATCGTGGGCAACATCGTGGCGTTTCACACCGATCTCTTTGCCGCGGCGCTGTCGGTTTCCGCGGACTACGATTCCTCCTCGGCGCTGCGGGCGTTCGAGACGGACTGCGTGTCGCTCGAGCCGGTGGTGACCGCGCGGGCATCCACGGCCCGCTACGAGCTTCTGTTCGACGGGTGTGTGGACAGCCATGGCACCACCTACCGGGGCGGTGGCCAACTGCTCGTCGTGAATGACCAGGACGGATACACGTTCCTTCCGCTGTTCGATACGAACCTGATCCGGGCCACGAACGAGTCCAACGACGACTACAACCACGACCTCACGGCCGGCAGCTTCGAGTTCGCGTTCCAGCGCGACGGCAGCGACAACATCGTGGGGATCCGCGTGGACAAGTTCCTGCGCCACGGAGTCCGCGGCGACGTGGTCACGTTCAGCTATGGAGACGTGACCTACAGCGGCGGAATCGGCGAACACGGCGAGTACCCGGACAACGGCAGCGTGGCCCGTGTGGTCTGGGACGGCGTGGGGCTGTTCGACGTGAACTACTCGGGCGGACCCACCGCGTCGTACTCGTTCGGCGGCGGATCCTACTCCGTGAACCTGTCGACCGGCGACGTGTCGATCGTGGAGATCTAGAACCGCGGCTCCGGCCGCGCGAAGAGCCCGTCGACTCCGGTCGGCGGGCTCTTTCTCGTTCAGGGGCGATCCACGTACGTCTGCGTTCGCACGATCATCTCGAGGAGCGCGTCGAGGCCCGGCGTGAAGTAGAAGCGGGCGGTGGACCACGGGATCGGCACGCCGGTCGGGTCGCTGGCCGGGGGAAGTTCGACCAGGAAGTCCACGCGCCACGCGATCTGCGGATCGGCGGTGGAGGAGCCGGCCTGTTCCGGCCACTGCGCCGTGGACCGGATTCGGGCCGCGAACAGCTCCGGGATCGGAATGCTGTCCGGCTGCGCGCTGTTGATCTCGTGGGCGATGTTCAGGGCCGCGGCGATGGCAAGGTCAGAATCGCCAATGGCGTCCAGATCGATAAACGGTTGCGGAGGCGGCCCCACGTTCTCCTCCATCACCCAGGGGCTTCCTCCGATCAGGTCCACGAAGATGCGGCGGAAGACCAGCTGCCCTTCCGTGGAGTGGAACACGAAGGAGTGGTTCCGGGCGCGCCCCTGCGCATCCATGATGGTGAAGCCGCCGCCCATCTCCGTCACGTAGGCGTTGGGGGATTCCTCGCGGGCCAGCTTGGCGGCCAGCGGGTGCGCCTCCAGCAGCGTGGCCGGCAGTTCGATGGAACCCTCGTCCAGCTCGAAGGGCGCATCGGACGAGGAGCATCCGCCCAGCAGCCACGCGAGCGCCGCCACGAAGTGGCAACTCCGGAAGCCGCGTCGGATCAGATCCATCGGAACCCCAATCGGATCCCGCCGCCGTCAAAGTCCACCCGGCGCCGGGACGGTATGAGGGAGCCTTCCCACTCCGGGGATTCGGCTTCGACCACCGTGGCCCCCCGGCGGAAGTACGACTCGATGAACAGGTTCATGCTGGTGTCCGTGAAGTAGTCGACGGAGAGCAGGAGTTCGAAGCCGTGCCCGACTCCGGTGGACGTGACGTCCGTCTCCGTGGTGGAGCGGTTGTGAACCTGCAACTCGTCGATAACCTTGACGGGAGCCACCACCCAGTTCGAACTGAGCCCCCATCGCACCGAGTCGAACCGGTGCGACCGACCCAGCCCAAAGGAGAACAGGAACGGGCGCGACTGCACCTTGGTGTTCTGGACCAGCGAGATGGCGGTTCGGGTTTCTCCGCCCAGGCCGCTCACGAACTGCCGGTCCCGGTCCTCGAACGACATCCGCGTCCATTCCGCCTGGCTCCGCACGAACCAATGGTCCGTGAGCCGGAACTGCAGCTCCGTCCCGAAGCCCATGGCGGGGCCGAATTCCGCTCCCGAGAAGTTGAACCCGTCCGCGGCGTAGATGTCCGCCCGCTCCGCGAGGTGGTCCTTGACCCCGTCCAGGGTCCACACTTGGAAGCCGCCCGTGAATGCCAGACTCACCAGTCCGAAGGAATGGCGGTAGTCCGACAGGGGCTGGGCCATCGCCAGGCCGGGTGCCAGCAGCAGCAAGAGGGCAACCCAACCGGCCAGGGGGCGGTTCAAGCGGGCCGGCAGACGAGCCACGGAATCCTCCGGACGTGGGTGGGGTGTGCTCAGGGGGCGGGCGAGGCAACCAGTGTGCCGGGAAATCCGGCGACCCGCAAGGGGTGGAGAGCCTTGACGTGCGGGCTCGCCTTCTCTAGGAATGGTTCCGGTGGATGGGGGATGACGGGGGGGAAGCGTGGACTGGAGCAGCTGGGAGGGCTTTGCGGCGTCGCCGCTGGGCTGGGTTGCGATTCGGGTGGGTGCCCTCGTGGTGGGCACGTTCGTCGCAGACTTCATCCTCAGCTGGATCTATCGTCGCGTCTTCCATCGCCTGGCCGAGCGTACCGCCTCATCCGCCGATGACCATCTGTTCCTCATGTTCCATCGGGCCATGCGCGTCACGCTTCTCGTGGTCGCCATCGCCATCGGCTTCCCGCTGCTGAACGCGCCTTCGTCCGTCGTCAACCTGGCCAATCAGCTCTGCCGCTCCCTCGCCATTGTCGTTTGGACCGCCACCCTCATCCAGATGCTCTCCATGGTCCTGCGGGAAGCGGGGATGGCGTCGCGCTTCTCGTTCCTGGAGCCGCGCACGGTTCCGCTCTTCGATACGATCCAGAAGGTGATGTTGAGCGGCGTTGCGATCTACCTGTTCTTCCTCACGTGGCACATCGACGTGACGGCCTGGGCGGCCAGCGCGGGCGTGATCGGGATCGCCGTGGGGTTCGCGGCCAAGGACACGCTGGCCAACCTGTTCTCCGGCGTCTTCATCCTGGTGGATTCGCCCTACCGCATCGGGGACATGATCCTGCTGGATACCGGGGAGCGGGGCCGCGTGACCGAGGTCGGAATCCGCAGCACGCGCATCATCACGCGGGACGACGTGGAGATCATCATTCCGAACTCCCAGATCGGCGCGGCCAAGGTGACCAACGAGAGCGGTGGGCCGAACGCCAAGCGCCGGGTCGACGTCCGCGTCGGCGTTTCCTACAACAGTGACATCGAGCAGGTGCGCCGGATCCTCACGGAGGTGGCGGACAGCCTGAGCATCATCTGTCGGGACCCCGCGCCGCGGATTCGATTCCGGGAGATGGCGGACTCGGCGCTGGTGTTCTCCGTTCTGTTCTGGATCCTGGACCCCGAGCAGCGGGGGCAGGCCGTGGATGCGGTCAACACGAGGATCTTCGAGCGCTTCCGCGAGGAGGGCGTCCAGATTCCCTTCCCGCAGCGCGTCCTGCACATCGAGTCCAGCCCGCCTCCCCCCGTGCCGGAAACCGTGGAACAGGGTGGGGGGGCGCCGTGCTGACCGGTCCTCGCGGCGAAACGCCATGGCTCCCGCCCATTCTCTGCAAATCCCGCCCAAACGCGCGCCGTCGAAATGGCTTGCGGCCGTGATAGAATCAATGCCTCTTCCGCCCCGATTTCCTTCGGAGTCGACCCCTTGAACAATCACGAGTCCGACCACCACCCTATGGTGGAGACACCTCGCCGTCAGATCGTTCGGCACCTGGTGCTCTCGGTCCTCCTGTGGCTGACGTACGTGCTCTACTGGCGCGTGGTGGTCGCGCGGGGCGTGGAGCGTGAGGCTGCCCTGGCCCTGGGGCTCCTGGGCCTCTTCGTCGTGCTGCAGGTCGCGTTCACCCAGGCCTGGATCGCCCACAACCGCGCCCTGTCCCAGCGTCACCAGGGACGTCGCTGTGTGCGGCGTCCGGCGGGAGCCGCCGCCGAAGAGGACTTCATGGGACGCAAGATCCTGGTCATGCCGCAGGGCACCGACCTCACGACCGTTCCGGTGATCGTGGTGCGGGTGAACGGAGTCGAGAAGCGTTTCGAAGCCGGCCTGCCTCTCGAAGAAAACGTGCGAGAAGCCTGATGTTCGGCGACGTCGTTTCGTTTCTGGAATGGCTGGAGCACACACGGTTCTACTTCGTGTGGCTCGTGTTCTTCGCGTGGTACCCCATGCTGAGCGGCCTCATGTGGATTGTGACCGCGCTCACGTACTGGTGGCGCCGGGAACGCAAGCAGACCGGACCGCCGCCGCTTCCGGAGAATCCCAAGGCGGTGACCGTGCTGGTCCCGGCGTACTGCGAAGCGGATCGCATTGCCGAGACGCTGGAGTCCGTGCTGGCGATCGACTATCCCGTCTTCGAAGTGATCGTGGTGGACGACGCGAGTACGGACGACACGCTGTTCCGGATCCGGCCGTTCGTGGACTCGGGAAGGGTCCGCCTGATCCGGAAGACCACGAACGAAGGCAAGTCCATGGCGATGAACGATGCGCTGGGATGTGCCCGCGGCGAGATCGTGCTGATCGTGGATGCCGACGCCCAGCCGGATCCGGCCATCCTCCGCTATCTCGTTCCGCACTTCGACTCCACCCGGGTCGGCGCCGTGACCGGGAATCCGCGGGTGGCCAACCGCGACTCGCTGCTCGCGCGCCTGCAGGCCATCGAGTTCACGTCGATCGTTTCGCTGCAGAAGCGCGCGCAGCGCGTTTGGGGGCGCATTCTCACGGTCTCCGGCGTGGTGGGCGCGTTCCACAAGGACGCGCTGGCGGACGTGAACTGGTTCTCGCCCGACATGGCCACCGAGGACATCGACATCAGCTGGAAGCTGCAGCTGCGACACTGGGACATTCGCTACGAGCCGCAGGCGATCGTGTGGATGCACGTGCCGCCGCGCTGGCGCGACCTGTGGACGCAGCGGCGGCGCTGGTCGCTGGGACTCGCCCAGGTGCTGCGTCGCCACTTCCGGGAAGTGATCCGGTGGAGGTCGCGCCGCATGTGGCCGGTCCTGCTGGAATCGACCACGTCGATCGCGTGGGGATTCAGCTTCGTGCTGCTCACCTCGCTCTGGATCCTGTCGTACGCGGTCGGATATCCGCCCGTCGGCGGTAGCCCCATTCCCAACTGGTGGGGAATGCTGATGGCCACCGTGTGCCTGGGACAGCTCGGCACCGGCGTTCTGCTGGATCGTCGCTACGACCATCGGCTGGGGCGCTCCTTCGTCATCGCGATCATCTATCCGCTCATCTACTGGATGTTCCTGGCCATCGTTACCGTTCGTTCGTCCCCGTCCGGACTCCTGCGGAGTCCCCAGCGAAAGGGCGCCCAATGGCGAACGAGAAGAGACTAGCGGGGCGGGTCGGGCGCAACGGCGCCGGCAATTCGTGGTTCCTCGCGGCCGTCTTCGTGTGGGTGGCCGTGCTGGCGATCGCGATCGGCGAGGCCCACGGGGAGGAGTCCGGAACGGAGACGGCGGAGCCGGGCGGAAACGCAGACCTCCTGGCGCTGGAGGCTCGCGAGGCCGCGTCGCGCGATGCCCACGGCGAGGCGGTGGCGGCGGCCCTGGCCGCGATTCAGCTGGATCCGGACCGCGAAGGGGAACTGGCGCTCCTGCTGGGACACCAGTTGACGTGGCAGGACCGGTCGGCCGAAGCGATTCCCTGGTTCGAGCGTCACCTGGAGCACTCGCCCGGCGATCGCGAGGGTCGTCTCGGTCTGGCGCGGGCGCAGTCCTGGTCCGGAGATCTGGAGTCGGCGGCGACCACCTACCGTGGACTTCTGGAAGACGACCCCGCCGATGTGGACGCACAGATCGGAGTGGCCCGCATGGAAGCGTGGTCGGGTCGCCACGGCGCGGCGGCTCGCGAGTATGGGCGCGCCGTGGAGATGGACCCGGGGTCCGACGAGGCCATCC
Organism: Gemmatimonadota bacterium; assembly: GCA_021604925.1. Classification (GTDB taxonomy): domain Bacteria; phylum ARS69; class ARS69; order ARS69; family ARS69; genus BQJX01. The sequence goes on along the minus strand of BQJX01000014.1, from coordinate 2,435 downwards.
TGGGTCTGGCCCACGCGCAGAACCTGCGGGGCAAGCATCGCCTGGCGGAGGGGCTGGTCGCACCGCTGGCCCGAGCCGGGAACACGGAGGCCCGGGTGGAGTGGGCGCGCGCTCTCTATTGGATGGGTGAGGGTGACGCGGCGCTGGAGCTGCTGGACCCGATGGACGAGCCCGGCGCGACGGAGTTGACCCGGGCCATTCGGGACGATCGGCGCCCGCGGGTGGATCTGCACGTGGAGCGATGGATCGATGTGGACGACCAGGAACTCCGAAGCTACGGCGCCTCGATCGGGCGCGGTTTCAGCCGGGGGCTTCACGCGTCGGCGGACGTGACGCACGAGTGGGTGGATGAACCCGGCATCTCGGCGATCGGGGCCAACCGCTTCACCCTCGGCGGTTCCTGGCGGCCCGAACGGCGCGTGGCGCTGAATCTGTTCGCCACGGTGGAGACGGTGGGGGGCGCGCTGCGCCGGCAGGAGATCCTGGATGTGGGAGACGGCGAAACCGTGACCGGCGAGGATGTGCAGGAGACCAAGGGCTACTGGGACGCATGGGTCACGTGGAACCCGCGGGACTGGACGCGCGTGGATCTGGCCTCGGGACGGACGCCGGTGAGAACGCCGCGGGCGCGGGCGCGCGGGATTCACACGGATGGGTTCTCCGCGTCGCTGGATCAGCGGCTGTCCGATCGGCTGGTCGGGAGGCTGGCGGTCTCGCACGGAACGTTCTCGGACGACAACACCCGCCGAACCGCGGGCGCCGAGCTGGAAGTCGGACCGTTCGCGGCAGCATCGCGCGCGGCCCTCTTCGTCTCCGGAGGCGCGTCCCGAGTGGAGTTCGAGGAATCCCCGGACCACGGCTACTACTCGCCGTCTTCGTACGACTCGTTCTTTGCCGGCGCGCGCCTCGAGCTGAACCTGCCGGAGGACGTTACGGTCGAAGCGGACGGGCGCCTCACCTCGGAACGGGAGGAGTCGGAGGATCGATTCGGCGTGGCCAGCGGCGGCGTCACGATTCGATGGACCCCGGACGTCCCGGTGGGCGTGTCGGTGTTCGCGCGCAAGTCGACGTCGCGCTTCGACACGAGCGAGGGCTACGGCCGGCGCGGCGTGGGCGCCTCGATCTTCTTCGTGCTGTGAGCCGCGTCCGCATCTCCGAGAGGATCCGACTCTGGCTGTCGGTGAGCGTGGTGATCTTCATGGCCGGCGTCATCTTCACCTACGCGCGGTGGCTGGCCTACGATCCCTACCCGTCGGCTGCGAGCGATCTCGACGTGCCCCTGCTCTTCGGGCGGGGCGAGACGGCGTGGGAGCACTTGATCGCAGACACGGATCCCGGCGTCCCGATTCTCTGCTACCACTACTTCCGCCCCGGCCTCACGCCGGGGCGGTTCCTGCGGGTGCTGGGGGCGGTGCTTCTCAACATGCCCACCCTTCCCGAGAACGATTTCTGGACGACCACCGTTCCCGAGTTCGACCGCCAGTTGCGCTGGCTCTCGGAGAGCGGGTACCGCACCGTCTCGCTGAGCGACCTGACGGCGTGGATGAACGGCGAGGGAGAGATCCCCGAAAAGGCGGTCGTGATCACGTTCGACGATGGGGATGACTCCGTGGCCCGGTACGCGGTTCCGATCCTGCGGCGCTACGGGTTCAGCGGCACGGTGTTCATGCTCACGGGGCGGGCGGGGGAGCAGGGTTGGAACGATCTCAACCTGCTTGACTGGGATACGATGCGGCGTCTGGAGCGCGAAGGCGTTCTCCGGGTGGAGAGCCACACGCATCGCCTGCACACCAAGGAGCTGGTGGACGGCCAGCCGGTGCCCACGTTCAAGGGCGCCGCTCGCGACTCCACGGGCCAGATCGTCGCGGACTCGCGGCTGTACCGTGACCTCACCGCGAGCCGGGCCACCATCCGCCGGGAACTGGGACACGACATTTCGTTCCTGGCCTGGCCGTTCGGCTACGGCGATGCCACCGTGGATTCCGTTGCGCACACGCTGGGCTTCGAGCGGCTGCTCACGCTGCGTCCGGAGCGGAACGCACCGGACTTCGAACGATCCGAGCAGGAGCCGCACGCGGATGGACTGGGCCGTTACGCCGTCACGGCGCGCACGTCCATGCGGCTCTTCCGCAAGATGGTGGACCACTCCGCGGAGGCGGACCCTGTCTCGAACTGAGTTTTGGGGTAGGTTGGCGCTCCGGCCTTCCCGAACCGAGGAACCCCTGTGACCACCAAGTGGGACCCGCGCGCCATCTTTACCCGTGAGTACTGGGTCGCCGAGGAGCGATCGCTCGTGGCGGCCGCCCTGGCCGTGGGAGTGCTGGCCGGACTGGCGGCGGCCGTCCTGGTGTGGATGATCGCACTCATCGGGCACGCGCTGCCCACGTGGGCGCCCGGCGCCCATCCGCCGTGGTGGATCGTGGTGGTGCCGGCCG
>BQJX01000013.1 GCA_021604925.1 Gemmatimonadota bacterium | reverse complement strand
CATGGGACCGTCCGAAGCCGAAACCACCAGCACCGCACCGTCCATCTGCGCCGCACCCGTGATCATGTTCTTCACGTAGTCCGCGTGACCCGGGCAATCCACGTGCGCGTAGTGACGGTTCTCCGACTGGTACTCCACGTGGGCCGTCGCGATCGTGATCCCGCGCTCGCGCTCCTCGGGAGCCTTGTCGATCGAGGCGAAGTCCGAATAGTCCGCAAGACCGCGCTTCGAAAGAACGTTCGTGATCGCGGCCGTCAGAGTGGTCTTCCCGTGATCCACATGACCAATCGTTCCCACATTCACATGGGGCTTCGTGCGCTCGAACTTCTGCTTCGCCATCTCTACCTTCCCTCATCCCGAAGGGTGATTCACGTTGGCTGCAGCGACGGCGTCTTCCCGTCGCGTAGACGTACAAGCCGGTCTTAGGGTCCCGGCCGCAAAAGGGTCGATATACTACGTGACCTTCACGCCCCCTGTCACCTTGGCAATGACCTCTTCGGCGATCTTTTTGGGGACTTCCTGATAACGGGCGAACTGCATGGAGTAGATGGCCCGGCCCTGAGTGGCCGAGCGGAGGCCCGTGGCGTACCCGAACATGTTCGACAGCGGCACGGTGGCCGCCACGACCTGCGCGTCGGCCCGCAGGACGGTCCCCGCAATCTGGCCCCGGCGGCTGTTCAGGTCCCCGATCACGTCGCCCACGTACTCGGACGGGACCACAACCTCCACATCCATATGCGGTTCCAGCAGCACGCTGGAGCCCTTCTTGGCCGCCTCCTTGAACGCCATGGAGGCGCAGGCGCGGAAGGCCATTTCGGACGAATCGACCTCGTGGAAGCCGCCGTCGATCAGCGTAACCCGAAGGTCCACCACCGGATAGCCGGCCAGGACGCCGGACGCCATGGCATCCCGGACGCCTCGCTCCACGGCCGGAATGTACTCGGTGGGGATGGAGCCGCCCTTGATCTTGTTCACGAACTCGAAGCCACCCGCCTCGTTCGGGCCCACTTCCATGACCACGTGGGCGAACTGGCCCTTTCCACCGGTCTGCTTGGAGAACCGGTGGTTGACCTCGGTGGTCTTCCGCATGGTCTCGCGGTAGGCCACCTGCGGGCGTCCCACGCGGGCCTCCACCTTGAACTCGCGGATCAGCCGATCCACGATGATCTCCAGGTGGAGCTCTCCCATGCCGGAAATGATGGTCTGCCCCGTTTCGGGATCCGTCTGGACCACGAAGGTGGGGTCCTCCTCGGCCAGCTTGACCAGCGACAGCCCCAACCGATCGCTGTCGGCCTTGGAGTTCGGCTCAATCGCCACCGCGATCACCGGATCCGGAAAGTCCATGGACTCCAGCAGCAGCGGGTGATCCTGGTCGCACAGCGTGTGGCCGGTCTTGGTGTACTTGAGACCCACCACGCCGGCGATGTCGCCCGCGCGCACTTCCTTGATCTCTTCGCGCTTGTCGGCGTGCATCTCGAGCAGCCGACCGATGCGCTCCTTTTTCTCCGCGTTCGCGTTGAACACGTGGTCACCGGTCTTCAGCGTGCCGGAATACATCCGGAAGAAGGTGAGGCGACCTACATACGGATCGGTCATGATCTTGAACGCCAGCGCGGAAACCGGCTCGTCGTCGGCCGGCTTGCGCAGCACCTTGCCCGTTCCGTCTCCGCCCAGCTCGTGTCCCTCCATGGGAGGAACATCCAGCGGCGAGGGAAGGTAGTCGCAGATCCCGTCCAGCAGGCGCTGCACGCCCTTGTTCTTGAAGGCCGAGCCGCAGAACACCGGAACGATCGACAGGTCCGTGGTGGCCGAGCGGATCACGGCCTTCAGCTCGTCCTCGCCGATCTCGTCGCCGTTCAGGTAGCGCTCCATGAGGTCGTCCGAGTGGTCCGCGACCGACTCGATCAACTCCGTGCGTGCGCTCCGCGCCTCGTCCAGAAGGTCTTCCGGGATGTCCATGTTGTCGAAGGTCATGCCGAACGATTCTTCGTGGTAGACGTACGCCTGCATGGTGATCAGGTCGATGATGCCGTTGAACATCTCGCCTTCGCCCATGGGGAGGTACAGCGGCACGGCGTTGGCGCCCAGCCGCTCGCGCAGCGCATCGACCACCTTGCGGAAGTCCGCGCCGACCCGGTCCATCTTGTTCACGAAGGCGATCCGCGGCACCCGGTACTTGTCCGCCTGGCGCCACACCGTCTCGGACTGCGGCTCCACCCCGCCCACGGCACAGAACACGGCAACCGCACCATCCAGCACCCGCAGGCTGCGCTCCACCTCCACGGTGAAGTCCACGTGTCCCGGCGTATCGATGATGTTGATCTTGTAGTCCTTCCAGTCCGCGGTGATTGCGGCGGAAGTGATCGTGATCCCGCGCTCCTTCTCCTGCTCCATCCAGTCCATCGTGGCGGCACCGTCATGGACTTCGCCCATGCGGTGCACGCGACCGGTGTAGTACAGGAATCGCTCGGTGGTCGTGGTCTTGCCGGCGTCGATGTGCGCCATGACGCCGATGTTGCGGACCTTGTTCAACGGACGGGTGCGTGCCATGATTACCTCGGTCGTGCCTTGCCGACGTGGACACACCGGTCCGACGACAGCTCAGTCGATGGTCGTGGAACATTCCAGATCGGAAAGGATCCGGTACTTCCGACGAGTCAGTCTGTGTCTCGCGCACCTGCCCTTTGCCGCGAGACCTTCTCGCCGAAGCTCCGGAAGCGGGGCGACCCTCAGGACGAGGAGTCGCTCACCCGCGAGAGGAACCTACCAGCGGTAGTGCGAGAAGGCCTTGTTGGCATCGGCCATGCGGTGCGTTTCTTCTTTCTTGCGAATCGCCGCTCCCTCGTTCTTGGAAGCGGACAACAGCTCCGCAGAGAGCCGATCAGAGAAGCTCTTCTCGCTGCGGGCCTTTGCGAATGAAATGATCCAACGGAAAGCCAGCGCCTGCCGGCGTTCCGGACGGACCTCCACGGGGACCTGGTAGGTGGCCCCGCCAACGCGGCGCGACTTGACCTCGAGGACCGGCTTGACGTTCACGACCGCCTGCTTGAAGACGGCAACGCCCGACTGACCGGTCTTTTCCTCGATGGAATCCATGGCCTTGTAGAAAATCCGCTCCGCCACGCTCTTCTTTCCATCCTTCATGATGGAATGAATGAACTTGGCGGCAATCATGGAACCGTGGCGGGGATCCGGCTGGATCTCCCTTTTCGGTACCTCTCGACGTCTTGGCATAGCCTCTCCGGACAAAGCCCCGCGCGGTCTCCCCCGCGAAGCAAGTTCAGCCGGTTCCGCCGACTACGGCGAAAACGTTACGACTTGGGGCGCTTGGCGCCGTACTTGGAACGGCCCTGGCGACGCGTATCCACACCGCTGGAATCCAGCGCGCCACGGATGATGTGATACCGCACACCCGGGAGATCCTTCACGCGACCTCCGCGGATCAGCACAATGGAGTGCTCCTGCAGGTTGTGTCCTTCCCCCGGAACGTAGGCCGTGACTTCGATCCCGTTCGTGAGGCGAACACGGGCCACTTTCCGCAAAGCCGAGTTCGGCTTCTTGGGCGTGGTCGTGTAGACACGCGTGCATACTCCCCGCTTCTGAGGGCAAGCCTTCAGGGCGGGAGAGGACGACTTGGACTTCTCGGAAAACCGGCCCTTTCGGACCAGCTGATTGATTGTCGGCACTGCGTTCCTCCGTACGGCCTATGCTCGGGCTGGCCCAATCTCTTGCTGGCCCAATCTCTTGCTGGCACGACTCCCGTTTTTCCGGAATCTACCAGACCGGCCGGCCATATTACTGTGGGGCAAGGTCAGAGTCAACCCCGCCCCACATCATCCTCACATTGGTGTCCCGGTGCCGGACAGACGCCCGTTCCCCTGCGGGGAACTGGAGTCGCCGGCACATCCCGGACCCTTCGAAAGCCGCTACGAGCTTTCGACTTTTTCCATCGACTCCGACGCGTCACCCTTGGCGGCCGGAGGCACGACTTCAGCGGGTGTCGGCACATCCTCTTCACGGTGAATCTCGACCGCCTTCAGCCGGTTCACACCGGTTCCGGCAGGGATGAGATTCCCCATGATCACGTTCTCCTTCAGCCCGGCCAGGCGATCCGTGGCGCCGTTGATGGCCGCCTCGGTGAGAACCCGGGTGGTCTCCTGGAAGGAGGCCGCCGAGATGAAGCTCTCCGTGGAGAGGCTTGCCTTGGTGATACCGAGCAACAGCGGCTGGTAGGTGCACGGGTTTCCGCCCTCGGTCTCGACGCGCTCGTTCTCGTCGCGGACCTGCGCCTTGTCGACCATGTCGCCCTCGAGGAAGTTCGTGTCGCCCGGGTCCTCCACTCTCACCTTCTGGAGCATCTGGCGAACGATCACCTCGATGTGCTTGTCGTTGATCTGCACGCCCTGCAGTCGGTAGACCTCCTGAATCTCGTTCAGCAGGTACTCCTGCACCGCGTTGATCCCCTTGATCTTGAGAATATCGTGCGGGTTGACGCGGCCCTCGCACAGGCGATCGCCGGCGCGCACCACATCCGTCTCGTGGACGAGCAGGTGCTTGCCCTGCGGCACCAGGTACTCGTGCTCGATCCCGTCGCCCTTCACGATCGTCTTCCGGAACCCGCGCGACACGCCGCCGAACTCGACCTCGCCGTCGATCTCCGTGACCACGGCCACGTCCTTCGGCTTGCGCGCCTCGAACAGCTCGGCCACCCGCGGCAGACCACCGGTGATGTCCCGCGTCTTGGAGACTTCCCTCGGGATCTTGGCCAGGACCTGCGCCCCCGCCACCTGCTCGCCGTCGTTCACCACGATGCGGGCGCCCGTGGGAATCGGGTACTTCACCATCGCCCGTCCCGCCTTGTCCAGGATGTGGATGTGCGGGTGCAGCGACTTCTCCTTGTGCTCGATGATCACGCGCTGACGAAGGCTGGTCTTCTCGTCCAGCTCGTCACGCACCGTGACCTCGTCCACGATGTCCACGAAGCTCACGACCCCGTTCCGATCGGAGAGGATCGGCGACGCGTACGGATCCCACTCGAACAGCGGCCCGTTGTTCTCCACCTGGGCGCCGTCCATGACCTTCATCCGGGCGCCGTAGGGCACCTGGTAGTGGGCACGGACGCGATCCTTCTCGTCGCGGACCTCCACGTCTCCGTGGTGACCGATCGCGATGAGATCGTTGTTGGTGTCCTTGACGGTGCGAACCGCCACGTACACCACCTTGCCGCCCGTCTTGGTGGACACGACCGACTGCGCCGAAAGCCGCATCGCGGTTCCGCCGATGTGGAAGGTCCGCAGCGTGAGCTGCGTTCCCGGCTCGCCGATCGACTGCGCGGCGATCACTCCGACCGCCTCGCCGATGTTCACGCTGTTGGACGTGGCCAGGTTCCGGCCGTAGCACGCGGCACACACGCCGCGACGCGACTCGCACGTGAGCACCGAGCGGATGACCACCGACTCGAGCCCGCGTTCGTCGTGCAGGTGCTGGATCTGGTCGGCCTGCGCCTCGTCGAGGATCTGTCCCGCTTCGAACACCACCTCGTCGCTCAGCGGATCGATCACGTCTTCCGCCAGCACGCGACCCAGGACGCGGTCGCCGATCGGCTCGATGATCTCCTCGCCGTCCTTCAGCGGACGGGTATCGATCCCCATGATCGTGCCGCAATCCATGGACGTGATGATGGCGTCCTGGGCGATGTCCACGAGACGACGGGTCAGGTACCCGGCATCCGCGGTCTTCAGCGCCGTATCCGCCAGCCCCTTTCGTGCGCCGTGCGTGGAGATGAAGTACTCCAGCACCGTGAGGCCCTCGCGGAAGTTGGAGATGATCGGCTGCTCGATGATCTCGCCGATCGAACCGGTGAGCTTCTTCTGCGGCTTGGCCATGAGACCCCGCATACCGGCCAGCTGACGGATCTGCTCGCGGGAACCCCGCGCGCCGGACACCGCCATCATGTACACCGGATTGAAGCCCGCCTGGTCGCCGGCCATCCCGTCGAACATCACCTCGGCCACGGCACTGGTCGTGCGCGTCCAGGTGTCGATGATCTTGTTGTACCGCTCGGCCGCCGTGATGTTGCCCTTGGCGTAGTCGGTCAGGATCTTGGCAACCTCGCCGCGCGTGGTCTCGATGAGCTCTTTCTTCTCGTCCGGGATGCGGACGTCATCGATCCCCACGGTGATCCCGGCCACCGTTGCAAAGTGGAAGCCGGTCCGCTTCATCTCGTCCAGGAACAGGCCCGAAGCGTGGCGACCCTTGCGTCGGTACACGTCGTGCACCAGGGCTTCCAGCTTCTTCTTGTCCATGGGCTCGTTCTGGTACGGAACCCCTTCCGGCACGATCTCGTTGAAGATCACCCGTCCCGGCGTGGTCTCGATCGTCTCGCCGTTCACGCGGCACTTGATGGTCTCGTGCAGGCGCACGGCGCCGGCATTCATGGCCATGATCACTTCTTCCCGGCCCGTGAACGCCTTCGGGTGCTCGCGCTCGTGCTCCGGCTGGAGCGCCATGGTCACGTAGTAGCAACCCAGCACCATGTCCTGCGAGGCCGACATGATCGGACGGCCGTTCGCGGTGGACAGGATGTTGTTGGACGCCAACATCAGGATCCGCGCTTCCAGCTGCGCCTCGAACGAGAGCGGCAGATGCACCGCCATCTGATCGCCATCGAAGTCCGCGTTGAACGCGGTGCAGACGAGCGGGTGCAGACGGATCGCCTTGCCTTCCACCAGGACCGGCTGGAACGCCTGGATACCGAGACGGTGCAGCGTGGGGGCGCGGTTCAGCATGACCGGGTGGTCCTGGATGATCTCCTCCAGGATGTCCCACACCTCGGGCTTCTCGCGCTCCACCAGCTTCTTGGCGGACTTGACCGTCTGGACATAGCCCTTGTCTTCCAGGCGCTTGATGATGAACGGCTTGAACAGCTCCAGCGCCATCGACTTGGGCAGGCCGCACTCGTGGATCCGCAGATCCGGGCCCACCACGATCACCGAACGACCGGAGTAGTCCACGCGCTTTCCGAGCAGGTTCTGCCGGAAGCGGCCCTGCTTGCCCTTCAACATGTCCGAGAGCGACTTCAGCGGGCGGTTTCCGGGACCGCGCACCGCACGGCTCCGACGGCCGTTGTCAAACAGCGCGTCGACGGCCTCCTGCAGCATCCGCTTCTCGTTGCGAAGGATCACTTCCGGCGCCTTGATGTCCATGAGCTTCTTGAGGCGGTTGGTCCGGTTGATCACCCGCCGGTACAGATCGTTCAGATCCGACGTGGCGAACCGGCCGCCCTCCAGCGGAACCAGCGGGCGCAGATCCGGCGGCAGCACCGGGACCACTTCCAGGATCATCCACTCGGGACGGTTCTTGGAGTGGCGGAACGCCTCCACGACCTTCAGTCGCTTCAGGATGTCCTTTTTCCGCTGCACCGAGGTTTCCACCTTGGCGTGCGCGCGCAGCTCGGCCGAAAGCTCCTCCACGTCAATGGAGGCCAGCAGCTTCTTCACGGCCTCGGCGCCCATCTCCGCCACGAACGCATCCCCGTACTCCTCCTGGAGTTCCAGATACTCGTCCTCGGTGATGAGCTGCTTTTCCTTCAGCGGCGTGTCGCCCGGATCGATGACCACGTACGACTCGTAGTAGAGCACGCGCTCCAGGTCCCGCACCGTCATCTCGAGCATGTGCCCGATGCGACTCGGCACGCCCTTGAAGTACCAGATGTGCGACACGGGCACGGCCAGCTCGATGTGCCCCATCCGCTCCCGGCGAACCTTGGCCTGCGTGACTTCCACGCCGCAGCGATCACAGATGACGCCACGGTAGCGGATCCGCTTGTACTTACCGCAATTGCATTCCCAGTCCTTCACCGGCCCGAAGATCTTCTCGCAGAAGAGTCCGTCCTTCTCCGGCTTGAACGTTCTGTAGTTGATGGTCTCCGGCTTCGTCACTTCACCGTGAGACATCCCACGGATGACCTCCGGCGACGACAGCTGGACGCGCATCGACTTGTAGCTGACCTGCTTCTTCTCGCGCGGTTCCGCGAATCCGAACACTCGGTCCCTCCTCAGTCAGGGGATCGAACGGATTTGTAGGCCCGAGTCACACCCGGGATGAACTTTCGGGCGCTCGGGCTACTCGTTTTCCTCGAGCTGCACGTCGAGCGCGAGCGCCTGCAGCTCCTTCACAAGAACATTGAAAGACTCGGGGATGCCGGGCTTCGGCGGGTTGTCCCCCTTCACGATCGCCTCGTACACGCGGGAACGTCCTCCCACGTCGTCCGACTTGACCGTCAGCAACTCCTGCAGCGTATGCGCGGCACCGTACGCTTCCAGCGCCCACACCTCCATCTCCCCGAAACGCTGGCCTCCGAACTGGGCCTTTCCGCCCAGCGGCTGCTGCGTGACGAGCGAGTACGGCCCGATGGAGCGGGCGTGGATCTTGTCATCCACGAGGTGCGACAGCTTCAGCATGTAGATGTATCCGACGGTGACGTCGTGATCGAACTTCTCGCCCGTGCGTCCGTCGAACAGCGGCATCTTGCCGCTCTCCGGGAGGCCGGCTTCCCGCAGCTTGCCCTTGATCTCCTCGATCGAGGCGCCGTCGAACACCGGCGTGGCCATGGGCTGCCCCAGGTGCTTGGCCGCCCACCCCAGGTGGGTTTCCAGCACCTGTCCCAGGTTCATCCGGGACGGCACGCCGAGCGGGTTCAGGACGATCTGGATCGGAGTTCCGTCCGCGAGATACGGCATGTCTTCCTCGGCCATGATCTTGGCGACGACACCCTTGTTTCCGTGGCGACCGGCCATCTTGTCACCGACCGAGAGCTTGCGCTTGCGGGCGATGTACACCTTGACCAGCTTGACCACTCCCGGGGGAAGTTCGTCGCCGCGCGTGAGGCGCTCCATTTCCTTTTCCGACTGCAGACGGAGATCCTCGATCACGCGACGGGCGGACTCGTAGATCCGGAAGACGCGACTGTTCATGTCGTCGTCGTCCGTGATCCCCTCCGACCACGGGATCGTGTCCCAATCGATATCCTCGAAGAGCTTGGCCGAGATCTTCCGACCCGAGCGGAAGAGCATGGCGCCCGACATGGGGTCGTCCACGCGCTTCGTGGTGGCACCGTCCAGGATGGCCAGCACCCGCTCCGTGCGGAGGTTCTCCACGGACTTCACCTGCTTGCGCTCTTCGCGGCGGAGCCGGTCCACCTTCTTCTTTTCCGCCTTCTTGCCACGGTCATCGCGCTCGCGACGCGAGAACACCTTCACGTCGATGACGACTCCGTCCATTCCCGGAGGCGCCTTGAGCGAGGCATCGCGGACGTCGCCGGCCTTCTCGCCGAAGATCGCGCGCAGCAGGCGCTCCTCCGGGGAGAGCTCGGTCTCGCCCTTGGGCGTGACCTTTCCGACCAGGATCCCGCCCGCGCGAACGCGCGCACCGATGCGGATGATGCCGTCCTCGTCCAGGTTCTTGAGGGCCTCCTCGGAGACGTTCGGGATCTCCTTGGTGATCTCCTCCGGGCCGCGCTTGGTGTCGCGGACCTGGATCTCCAGCTCTTCGATGTGGATCGACGTGAACCGGTCGTTCCGGATGAGCTGCTCGGAGAGCAGGATGGCATCCTCGAAGTTGTAGCCTTCCCAAGGCATGAACGCGACCAGCGTGTTCACACCGAGCGCCAGCTCGCCGTCGGCCGTGCCCGGACCGTCCGCGATGATCTGTCCCGGAGCCACGCGCTCGCCCGGGTACACCAGCGGACGCTGGTTGATGCACGTGTCCTGGTTCGACCGGCGGAACTTGGTCAGCCGGTAGATGTCCATTCCGCCGAAGCCGGTGAAGTCTTCCTCTTCCACCTTCTTGCCGAAGTGGCGCACGTAGATCGCGTTTGCCGAAACCGAATCCACCACGCCGCCGCGCTTGGTCACGACCACCGCGCCCGAGTCCCGCGCCACTTTCTCTTCCAGGCCGGTACCCACCAGCGGGGCCTCGGTCCGGAGCAACGGCACGCTCTGGCGCTGCATGTTCGATCCCATGAGCGCACGGTTGGCATCATCGTGCTCGAGGAACGGAATGAGCGCCGCCGCCGCCGAGACGATCTGCTTGGGCGACACATCCATGTACTCGATGCGGTCCGGCTCCACGACCGGGAAGTCGCCGCGCTGACGTCCCACCACGCGGTCGTTCCTGATCTTGCCGGTCTTCTCGAGCTCCTCGTTCGCCTGCATCATGATGCAGCGATCCTCGGTGTCCGCGGCCAGGTAGATGATGTCCTCTTTCACCTTGCCGTTGGCCACCGTGCGATACGGAGTCTCCAGGAACCCGTACTCGTTCACGCGCGCGAACGTGGCCAGGCTCGAGATCAGGCCGATGTTCGGGCCTTCCGGAGTCTCGATCGGACAGATGCGGCCGTAGTGCGTGTAGTGAACGTCGCGAACCTCGAAGCCCGCGCGCTCCCGCGTGAGACCGCCCGGCCCGAGCGCCGACAGGCGACGCTTGTGCGTGAGCTCCGCCAGCGGGTTGGTCTGGTCCATGAACTGCGACAGCTGACTCGACCCGAAGAACGTCTTGATCACGGCGCTGATGGTGCGCGCGTTGATCAGGTCGTACGGCGTGATCTGGTCCGCATCCTGGAGGCTCATGCGCTCCCGGATGATGCGCGCCATCCGCGACAGACCCACGGAGAACTGGTTCGCCAGCAGCTCACCCACGGAACGGATCCGTCGGTTGCCGAGATGATCGATGTCATCCGTGTAGCCTTCGCCCGCCCGCAGGCCGACCAGGTAGCGAATGATCGCCAGGAAGTCCTCGTGGGTCAGCGTGACCGTCTCGATGGGGACATCCAGGTCCAGGCGCTGGTTCAGCTTGTAGCGCCCCACGTTCGCCAGGTCGTAACGGCGCGCCGTGAAGAACAGCTTGTCCAGCAGACCCTTGGTCGTCTCCGCGCTGGGCGGATCACCCGGACGCAGCAGGTTGTAGATCTTGGCGAGGGCCTCTTCCTGGCTCTTCGCGCGATCCTTGCGGAGCGTCTTGATCATGACGTCCGTGTCCTGGACGCCCTTCGGCTTCTTCAGGAACTCGAGATCGCGCACGCCCACTTCACGGGCCTCCGAGAGCATGTCCTCGGTGAAGTCCGCGTTCGCCTCGCCGATCAGCTCGCCGGTGGCCTCGTTCACGATGTCCTGGCAGAGGATGCGACCGATGAGGTCCTCATCCCGCGCCGAAGCCGTCTTGGTCAGCTTGCGCTTCTCCGACGTGTAGAACAGCTTCAGGATCTCGTTGTCCGACACGTACCCCAGCGCCCGCAGGAGAATCGTGACGGGGATCTTCCGTCGGCGATCGATGTGGACGTACATGATCTCGTTGATGTCGAGACTGAACTCCACCCACGAACCGCGGTACGGAATGATCCGGGCCGAGAAGAGCCGCTTGCCGTTCGGGTGGATCTCCTCGTCGAAGAACACGCCCGGCGAACGGTGCAGCTGACTCACGATGACGCGCTCGGCGCCGTTGATGATGAACGTTCCGCCGTCCGTGATGAACGGCAGCTCGCCGAGGTACACTTCCTGCTCGATCACGTTCTTCATCTTCTTCTCGTCGCCGGTGTTGTCCCAGACGATGAGGCGAAGCGTGGCCTTCAGCGGAACCGCATACGTGAGATCCCGCTCCTGGCATTCATCGGTGCTGTACTTGGGGTTTCCGATCTTGTAATCGACGAACTCCAGCGAGAAGTTCCCGCGAGCGTCGGAGATCGGAAAGATGTCCTGAAAGACCGCCTGGAGCCCCTTCTTGGCCCTCTTCTCCGGCCGTGTCTCGAGCTGGAGGAAGTCGCGGAACGAATCGAGCTGGACTGCGAGGAGATTCGGAATCTCCATCACCGATTCCAACTTCGAGAAATCGAACCGTCTTCCGGTCTGGTTCGCCGGCTCTGTCGTCTTGATCACGAAGCCCAACTCCTTCGAAGGGTGGGGTCACATCCCTGAACGGCGGTAGGGGCAACCCGGCCGGGGTGCGAACCGGCCGGGTGCCACACTGTTGCGCGGGAGGGATTCCCCCCGCGCCGGTACTACGACGGTGTCGAGTGGAGCTACTTGATCTCGACGGTCCCGCCGGCTTCCTCGATCTGCTTCTTCACGTCCTCGGCCTCGGCCTTGTCCACGCCTTCCTTCACCGGCTTCGGCGCGCCGTCGACCAGGTCCTTGGCCTCCTTCAGGCCCAGCGCGGTGATGGCACGGACGACCTTGATGACGTTGATCTTCTTGTCGCCACACGACGTGAGGATCACATCGAACTCGGTCTGCTCTTCGCCGCCACCGTCTCCACCCGCCGGCATCATGCCCATGGGCATGCCGGCCATCGGCGCAGCTGCGGTCACACCGAACTTCTCTTCCATTTCCTTCACGAGGTCTGCAACCTCAAGGACAGTCATGCCCCCGATGAGATCCACAACCTTGGTGACATTGTCGTTCGCCATGGTTCGTCTTCCTCCGACGATTCCGTCTCTCGAATTGCCTTGCGGGGCCGCTGCCACCGCTTCTGGATCACGCTGCCGACTTGCGCCGGCGGTTCGGTCGGAACCTGAACCGGTTCCCGTTACTCGCCCTTCTTCCCGTCTTCCTCGGCCGCGGCATCCTCTGCAGGAGCCTCGTCCTGAACTGCCTCTGCCGCTGGAGTCTCCTCCACCGGCGCCTTGGCGGTCGGGGCGTCTCCGCCCGCAGCCTGAATGGTGCCCTTCTCCATCCCGTCGCGGACCGCATCCACCGTGCGGACCAGCTTGGTGATCGAGTCGTTCAGGGCGTAGACGAGGTTCTGGGCCGGGGCCATGGCCACCTGCATCACTTGCGCGATGAGCTGGTCACGGGTCGGCAGATTCGCCAGCGCCTTCACTTCCTCCGCGGAGAGCACTCGGCCTTCCACGTAGCCCAGTTTCACTTCGGGCATGCTGTGTTCCTTGTGGAAATCCAACAGCACGCGCGCCGGAGACGTGGGGTCCCCCGTCGAAGTGGCCATGGCCGTGGGGCCCTTGAAATGGGGCTCCAGGTCGCTCAACTCGAGCGCCCGGCTCGCCTTGATCGCCAGGGTGTTCTTGACGATCGAGATCGAAACCCCGCTCTCCCGGCACTTCCGCCGGAGGTCCGTCATCTTCTCCACGTTGAGACCGGTGAAGTCCGCGAGGAAGACGGCAGATGCGGTATCGAGCGTGTCGCGCAACTGCTCAATGGCAGCGCTCTTTGCAGCCGTTGGCATGCTTCCTCCTCCCTTAGACCCGGCTCAGGATTTCGGACTGGACGTCCAGACGGACACCCGCGCCCATGGTCGAAGCAACGGTCAGGTTCTTGAAGTAGGTGCCCTTGGCGGCCGCCGGCTTCACTCTCTGGAGCTCCGCGATCAAGGTCTGGATGTTCTCGGTCAGCTTGTCGCCGTCGAACGACGCCTTGCCCACGGGAACGTGGACCTGACCGGTCTTGTCCACCCGGTACTCGATCTTGCCCGCCTTCACCTCTTGCACGGCCTTGGCGACGTCGCGCGTCACCGTACCGGCCTTCGGATTCGGCATCAGGCCACGGGGCCCGAGAACTCGTCCGAGCTTGCCCACCTTCCCCATCATGTCCGGGGTGGTGATGATCACGTCGACATCGGTCCATCCGCCTTCGATCTTCTGGATCATGTCATCGGACCCGACGTGGTCTGCTCCCGCCTCCTCGGCTTCCTTCTGCTGGTCGCCCTGCGCGATCACCAGCACGCGGACAGTTCGTCCGGTGCCATGGGGCAGCACCACGGTTCCACGGACCTGCTGGTCCGCGTGCCGTGGATCCACTCCCAAATTGGCGGCAACTTCGACAGTCTCGTCGAACTTCGCAGTGGCGTTTTCCTTCACGATCTTCACGGCATCCGCAACGCTGTACCGGGTGTTCCGGTCGCGATTGCCGTCCATCGTGTTGTAACGCCGGCTGTGCTTCATACTTGACTCCTGTCGTTCGAAGGGCCTCTTCGGCCTCTCTCCCACGATTCCGGGCGTGGTGGCCCGCCGTACCACGCGGTACGGACTCCTCGGATCGGCGCCCGGCTAGCCCTGGACTTCGATCCCCATGCTGCGCGCGGTGCCGGCGATCATCTCGATGGCCGCATCCACGTCGTTCGCGTTCAGATCCACCATCTTGATCTCCGCGATTTCCTTCATCTGCGCGCGCGTGACCTTGCCCACCTTGTTCCGGTTCGGCTCGCCCGAGCCCTTGGGCAGCTTCAGCGCCTTGAGCAGCAGCACGGCGGCCGGCGGCGTTTTCGTCACGAACGAGAAGGTCCGGTCCTGGTACACCGTGATGACGACCGGCGTGACGAGTCCCGCTTCCTTTTTCGTCTTGTCATTGAACTGCTTGCAGAAGTCCATGATGTTGAGGCCGTGCTGGCCCAACGCCGGACCCACCGGCGGCGACGGATTCGCCTGCCCGGCGGGAATCTGCAGCTTGATCAGCGTCATGATCTTTTTCTTGGGGGCCGCCATTCGCCGTTCCTTCCCTGGGTTGTTCCGTTCCGGTGCGATCGAACCCGCGCCGTCCTGCTAGACCGACTGGACCTGCAGGAAATCCAATTCGACGGGCGTGGCCCGGCCGAAGATCGAGACCATGACCTTCAGCTTGCCGCGCTCCGGGTTCACTTCTTCCACCACCCCGGTAAAGTCGCTGAAGGGTCCGTCCACCACCTTGACGTGCTCGCCGGCGTGGAACGGAACCTCCGGAATTGCCTTGTTCTTGGTGCCCTCGATCTGCCCGAGGATCCGATCCACTTCCGACTGCCGGAGCGGATCCGGATGAGACGTGTTCATGCCGACGAACCGGCTCACGCCCGGACAGTCACGGACCACGTGCCAGGTGTCGTCGTTCAGATCCATCTCGATCAGGATGTAGCTCGGGAAGAACTTCCGCGTGGACTGCGTCTTCTTCCCGTTCCGCATCTCGGTCACAACCTGCGTGGGCACGAGAACCTGGCCGAACTTGTCCTCTTTACCCGAGGTCCCGATGGCCCGCTCCAGGTTCGAACGGACCTTGTTCTCATGTCCCGAGTACGTATGCACCGCGTACCACTTCATGGGCTTGAGCCTTTCCCCTTTCGGGGGGCTTGCGCTGGGCGCCGGATCCGGACTCGCTGACCGCTCGGCGGTCGACGGAGCCGACGCTTCCACGTCAACGTTCGTCAGCTGAGGACCCTCTCGAGGCCGAGACTGAGAATGCGGTCCACGATGCCAATGAAGATGGCAATGATGATGACAGTCACGATCACCACCATCGTCGAACCGCGCAACTCGTTCCGCGTGGGCCAACTGACCTTCTTCATCTCGACGATGACATCCGACACGAACTTCCTGGCTTTCTCGATCATCTCGCTCGTCCTCGCCCCTTCGGGCGTTTTACCCGCTCAGAGGCCGGAAGCCTCTCGAGCGACGGGATGGCAGGCGTGGCAGGACTTGAACCCGCAGCCCTCGGTTTTGGAGACCGATGCTCTACCAATTGAGCTACACGCCTCCAACCCATCACTCGTGCCGCTCTCTCAGTGCCAGGAGGGCTAACGCGTCTCCTGGTGCTTCGTATGGGCGTTGCAAGTGGGGCAGAACTTCCTCTGCTCGATCCGCTCCGGCCGTTTCGCCCCGTCCTTGGAGGTGACGTAGTTCCTGCTGTCGCATTCCGCGCAGGCCAACACCACCTTCACCCTGACCATATTGCTGTGTTCCCTACTCCATGATCTCCGTGACGACGCCGGCACCGACGGTCCGGCCGCCCTCGCGGATTGCGAACCGCAGCTCTGCTTCCATGGCGATCGGCTGAACCAGAACCACTTCAATCGTCACGTTGTCGCCCGGCATCACCATTTCCGTACCCTCCGGAAGCGAAACCGAGCCGGTCACGTCCGTGGTGCGGAAGTAGAACTGCGGGCGATAGTTG
>BQJX01000012.1 GCA_021604925.1 Gemmatimonadota bacterium | reverse complement strand
TGACTTGGCGTTCCTGTCGGTGCTCTTTCGAGAGGCCGTTCGCGCAAACCTGATGAGAGAGAATCCCGTCGCGACGATCGAGCGAGCCAAGGAGCAGGAGCGACCCGACCAGTACCTCTCTCCTGAGGACGTGGCCAGGTTGGTGGCGGCCATGAAGGCGGGAGACTGCGGCGAGATCCTCGCCCCGTACGTTCGGCTCCTGGCAGATACGGGGCTCCGTCGCGGTGAACTCGAGAGCCTTGAGTGGTTCGACGTGGACGAGGCTCGGGGCTCGCTTGTCGTTCGGCGATCGAAGAACTACCGAGTGCGAACGGTACCGCTCACAGAGGCCGCTCAGGACGCCATCAACGCTCTGAAGCTCCACCGAGTCTCGGGAGACCCGTACGTCGTCCCCCTGAGCCGCTATGGCCTCACACGATCGAAGGTGCGAGGACGGTTCCAGCGCGCTGCGAAGGTCGCGGCACTCCCGCCGAGTCTCCGAATCCACGACATGCGACACGCCTTCGGCTCGCAGATGGCCGCAGCCGGCGTACCGATCCCCCACCTTCAGAGGATCATGGGTCACCAAGCGATCGCTACGACGATGCGGTACGCCAAGCACCAACCCGACGATGCCAGCCGGATCGCGATCGAGCGCCTCGAGCTCAGTCGATCCCCTCAACGACGCACAGACCAAGAAGGCGGCGAGGAATCCCGATCGATAGGGCACATTGGAGGGCACATCGATGATTGAGTACCCTTCGCAAGTGTCGCATCTTGTTACACGGCAATTGGATGGGGTAGAGTGCGAGGCAATCTGCACCAGATTTAGGATCTGGCGGGGCAACCCGTGGGGGTTCGACTCCCCCTCCTCGCACCACCCCATTTCAAGCCCGAATTCGGGCAGTATGCGAGAGTTGCGTTCGGTTGGCCTCAAGGTCTTCACGTCACGCAGCGTAACACAGCGTAACGGAATGTGCCCTTACGAAGGGCACATTGGAGGGCACAGCAAAGACGACGGTCGACGTACCGTTCGAAGTGCTGAGTTTGCTGAGTGGATTCGGCCCACCGATTCGCGTGTTCGTTTGCAGTCCGGACCCACTCAGCACTTCAGCAAACTCAGCAACTCCATCGGTCGGGTTCGATTTGCTGAGTTTGCTGAGTGGATTCGGCCCACCGATTCGCGTGTTCGTTTGCAGTCCGGACCCACTCAGCAGGTCAGCAAACTCAGCAATCGAGGAGATTCAGGTGTGAGCCTTGGACTCCTTGGAGGGCGTCATCAGGTCAACTGCGATATTCGCGTACGTGTACGTGACGCTGTCGATGGTCTCCGGGTCGCGGGCAGGAAGCCGCTCCCGCGAAACGAGGATCACGAAGCGCTCACTGGTGAGCTCAAATCCGGCGAGCGATCCCATGGAGTAGAGCATGGCCTGGTCCTTGCCGGTCCTGGCCTGCGTTTCAATCTCGCTCGGCTTTCGCACCATCTTCCATTCAGTCAGAACGAGTCCCTCTGCGGCAGCGTGGATCTCAGGCGTGATGGCGAGCTTTCCTCCGAGCACGAGGTCCGTTCGCTCACGTTCGGCGTCGACCTTGAACGCATAGATCCCGTGGTGCAGGAAGTGTGCCCCACCGAGTCTCTCAACGCTCGTCTCCCCCCTGCCGAATGCGTCACTCCAGGTATTCTTGACGTTCTCATCGGCAACGATGAGCCGTTGGAGATGAAGCAGGGCCCTGTGGACAAGGGAGCTGAGAAGCGATCGGCGGTCGTTCAAGAAGAACTCGACGTCGCTGCGAAGGATGCTCAGCAGGGTCGTCATAGTTTGGAGCCACTTCCACCCGCTCTTCGAGGAGATCCCATCCCACCTGGCAACGAAACGTTCAAGGACCTTCCTCAGCTCTGCTGGAAGTGTCTCACCCTCCAGAATACGTCGAACGCGATCGACGATCTTCTCGGCAAGTGGAGGGAAATCATTGTTGCAGTGCCCCGCTTGGTCTACCTCAACGTGCGCCCAGAACTGGAGCAAGCTAGAGACTGCGGCGTTGAAGCCGTCGATACCGTTGGCCACGGACTTGAGTTCAGAGTGCCAAAGCATTGGGCCTCCTTCATCAGCAATCTGCGAGACCAGATTGTAAGAGGCTCGATATTTAGTCCCAACGACGGTGTGCCTCGTCGCTGCCGGCGGGTCCTTCCTAGGGATCGAATCGATTTGATGGCCTACCGGAACCCTCGCGTATTGAGACTTCCTTGCTTGCCCAGGCTCGCGATTTCGTAACCTTTGAAATAGCGATGGATTACGAGAGAAAGAAGCACGTCGAGACCGAGCGGCAGCGCGGCTTGTCCAGGAGCGGCCGCGACATTGGCCAGATCCCGGCCGTCGTCGACCCGGACCGGCGCGCTGCTGCGCGCGAAAACCTGCGCGTCTTCTGCGACACGTACTTAGCGGCGACCTTCTGTCTGCCGTGGTCACCCGATCACCTTCGAGTTCTCGAGCGAGCTCAGGTCTGCGTGCAGGACGGCGGGCAGTTCGCGCTCGCGATGCCGCGGGGCTCGGGGAAGACGAGCATCGTCGAAGCTGCGGCGTTGTGGTCGGTGCTCTACGGCCACCGTAGATTCGTGGCGATCATTGGTGCCTCAGAGAAGCACGCACACGAGTTGCTCGACTCGATGGTCAGCGAGCTCGAGAACAACGACGCATTGGCCGAGGACTTCCCCGAGGTCGCCCACCCGATCCGCGCGCTCGAGGGGATCGTGCACCGAGCTCGTGGCCAGCTCTGCCGAGGTGCGCGGACGCAGATCACTTGGACGAAGAGCGAGATCGTTCTCCCGACGATCGCGGGGAGCGTGTCCGCCGGCGCCGTCGTGAGGGTGTGCGGCCTCACGGGTCGAATACGTGGCTTGAAGTTCAAGCGGCCCGACGGGGAGACGGCGCGGCCTGACCTGGTCGTGGTGGACGATCCTCAGACCGATGGGTCGGCGCGGTCGCTGACGCAGTGCGTGACTCGCGAGAGCATCCTTGCGGGCGCGGTGCTCGGCCTGGCGGGCCCCGGCTCGAAGATCGCGGCCCTGATGCCCTGCACCGTGATCCAGCCGGGAGACGTAGCCGATGCGATCCTGGACAGGAAGAAGCATCCGGAGTGGAACGGCGAGCGGACGAAGCTGATCTACAAGATTCCGGAGTCGAAGCTCTGGGACAAGTACGCGGAGGCTCGAGCGGAGTCGCTTCGGAAGCACGGGGACATTCGGGAGGCCACGGAGCTCTACCGGCAGCACCGCGAGGCGATGGACGAGGGCGCCGAGGTCGCATGGCCCGAGCGCTTCAACGTGGACGAGCTCTCGGCCATCCAGTACGCGATGAACCTCAAGCTCCAAAACGAAGCGACCTTCTGGGCCGAGTACCAGAACGAGCCGATCGCTGACGACGGATACGGCGATGCCGGACGACTGACGGCGGAGCTGATCGCCGAGCGTGTGAACCAACACGGGCGCGGCACGGTACCGCTCGCGGCGTCTCGGCTGACCGCATTCATCGACGTGCAGCAGGATCTTCTGTATTGGTGTGTCGTCGGATGGGGTGACGACTTCACCGGCTATGTCGTCAGCTACGGTGCCTTCCCCGACCAGAAGCGGGCGTACTTCACGCTGACCGATGCTCAGCACAAGCTCGGGGTTCTCGTTCCGGGCGCGGGTGTGGAGGGCGCAATCTACGCGGGCCTCGAGCAACTCACCGCAGTGCTACTAGGCTCGGAGTGGAGCCGAGACGACGGGACACCGGTTCGCATTGGCCGGTGCCTCATCGACGCGAGTTGGGGCACGTCAACGGATGTCGTCTATGCATTCTGCCGACAGAGCCCGTTCGCGGCGCTCCTGCTCCCCTCACACGGGCGCTACATGGGCCCCGCAATGCGACCGATCACGGAAGCCGACAAGAAGCCCGGTGACCGCATCGGGCTTCACTGGAAGATTCCCGGAGCCAAGGGCAAGCGCGCGGTCAAGCACGTCTTCTACGACACTAATTTCTGGAAGAGCTTCACTCACGCTCGACTGTCGCAAGCCATGGGCGACCCGGGCTCGCTCACGCTCTACGGAGGAAACCCGAGCGAGCATCGAATGCTATCGGAGCACTTGACCGCTGAGGCGCGACAGCGTGTCTCTGGCTCGAGAAGGACGATTGATATCTGGAAGCTGCGTCCCGGCGTGCGGGACAATCACCTACTCGATTGCGTCGTCGGTTGCGCGGTCGCGGCGAGTATCGAGGGTGCGGCGATCGCGGGCATGGAGCCCGCGGGCCAAGCAAGGAAGCGCAAGCGGATTCGGCTCTCGGATCTGCAGCGGATGAGACAGGCGGGCCACCGATGACAAGAGCCAGGGAGAGCACTCAGCTCTCAACCGTGACAGACGGCGACGACCACGGCATCGCGTGCCCGAAGTGCGGGTGCCGTCACATGCTCGTGACGGAGACGAGGCGGACATCGAAGAGCCGGATTCGTCGCCGGCGACAGTGCCGCCACTGTGGCCGGCGGATCACGACGCACGAAGAAATTTCGTAGCTCACACACTAGATCTAGTGTATTTGCCGCGACCAAGGGGATTGCCGCGCCTTTGCGCTCCGAGGTCTGCAGACGCATTCCCAGAATGCGAGAGCGCGACCAGGCCTGTGCTTCGTGGTTGTCCGCGCTCTGCTGGGTATCGAAGTTATTCGACCCCGGCGGGCGCACCTCTTCGGCGGGCGGTGTCCTGGTCCGCGAGGACGACAACCACGCACGAAAGGCAGATCATGACGACGAAGACCAGGGCCCAGCGTCGGCCCAAGAAGCTACTGCAGGCGCAACTCTCACGAGCACTCGGAGTCAGCGGCGACTCCATCACGAAGCGGTTCGGCTCCGAAGCGGCCTCACGATCGTACCGCGAGGAATCGGTCTCGATCGTCGCGGCGCTCGAGGAGTACGTCGCCAACAAGGGCAAGGACGTCTCGAACCCGACCGAAGCGATTCAGGCCGCCGGCGGATACTCGACGGTCAGCGATGCGTTCCTCGAGGCGGCTGACCTACTCGTGCGAGAAGCGTACGGCCGCGTCTCACAGGTCGTGCGCACGATCGCGGCCCCTGTGGGACTTCAGAACTTCCGTGAGTACGTGAGCCACTACCTCGAGCAAGAGGGCACGTTCGCGCGGGTCGGCCCGACGGGCGAGCTCTCGTCGTCGAGCATGTCCGGAACGGGTGGGATGACCAACCAGATCGATACCCGCGGTCAAGCCCTGCGGGTACCGAGACAGACGGTCATCAACGATGACGTGGGCGTCATTGCGAAGATCCTCACCGACCTGGCGAAGCGCGGCGCGTTCGCCGTCGAGCAAGCACTGATCGAGGCCATCGTGGACCCCGACGGGACGTTCTTCACGAGCGATCGCGGGAACCTGCTCACCGGCAAGTCTCTGCAGGCGTCTAACCTGGCGCTGGCACAGGCGGCACTGTGGGCACAGTCCGACGCCAACGGGCTACCAATCTACGCGCGGCCGGCGATTCTGCTCGTGCCGCCATCGCTCTACTGGACCGCAGTCGAGCTCTTCCGGGGGATGCCGCCGGAGGATCGGCTGAAGGTCGTCACATCGCCGTACCTCGAGAGCGCCAAGGTCGAGGGATCGAGCTCGACAACGTGGTACGTGATCGCCGATCCTTCCGTGCTTCCTGCGCTGCAGGTTGCCTACCTCGGCACGAAGCGTCGGCCCACCGTCGAGACCGCGATGCTCGGAATCGACGGGCTTCGGATGCGCGGCTACTTCGACTTCGGAGTGAGGGCCATCGAGTACCGCGCCGGCGTGAAGGTGACGGCATGAGCAAACTCTTGAACCAACAGGAACGCAGCGAGCTGAAGAGGCTCCGCGCCCGACGAACGAAGCTGGACGAGACCGGCGCAAAGGTGCTCGAGGCGGCGGTGTGTCTCGCAGCCCGACTGCCGGAGATCGACGACCACTTCGCACCGGAGGTGCTCGAGGCCGCTGACGAGAAGTTCCGCGGGCGCATCGGTCTGCAGCAGCTGTTGCTCGAGGCGGCCCGAGCGAATGGCTGGAAGGGCCGATCGATTCAGGGGGACCTGAAGACCGCGCTCCAAGCAGGTTTCTCGACATCGAGTCTCTCGGGCATCCTGAGCGGTGCGGCGCAGAAGTTCCTACTTCGCGCGTTCCACGGCGTGGAGTCGGTGTGGAGAGACATCGCCCGTGTCCGGCCCGTGAGCGACTTCAAGCAGCACGCGAGCTACCGGCTAACGGGAGGGTTCGAGTACGAGAAAGTCGGTCCGGATGGCCAGCTGAAGCACGGTACGGCGGGCGAGGAGAGCCACCCGATCAAGGCTGACACATTCGCGAATCTGTTCGTCCTGGACCGCCAGAGCATCATCAACGATGACTTGGGCGCGCTGAAGGACCTGCCGTCGAATCTCGGCCGCGGTGCTGGCCTCGCGGTCAACAGAGAGTTCTGGGCGACGTTTCTCGACGACGCGTCATTCTTCTCCGCGGCGAACAGCAACCTGATCGAGGGCGCCTCGAGCGCGCTCAGCATCACGTCGATGGCCCCGGCTCTGCAGGCGTTCCGCGATCAAGTCGACGAGGACGGGGCGCCCGTGTCCCTTCCGCCGGCGATCCTGCTCGTGCCGACGGCGCTCGAGGTCGCAGCGTTGGAGATCGCCAATTCTCGGGAGGTTCGCAACACGACCGCCAACACGAAGGAAGGGACGCACAACCCGTTCCATGGGTTGGTTCGGTCTGTGGTGTCCGCCTACTTGGCGAGCTCGAGCATCGCGGGGAGCTCGAACTCAGCGTGGTACTTGCTCGCAAATCCTGCCGAGGAAGCGACGATCGAGCTGGCCTTCCTCAACGGTGAGGAGGAGCCGGCGATCGAAACGGCCGAAGCGGATTTCGAAACGCTCGGAATCCAGTTCCGCGGCTATAGTGACTTCGGCGTGGCGCTCCACGAACACCGCGCCGGCGTCAAGTCCACTGGCGCCTGATCCAGATCTGCGAAACTGTCGGCCCGCGGTGAGTCCAACTTGCCGCGGGCCGGTTTCGTCTCGGGCGATGAGTTCGCACACTACCGCGCCTCAGCGCTTCAGGCTCGGGCAAACGAGGTGTTCCGGGTCCCACCACACAATGCTAAGGACGGCGTTCTTCCTGATGCCCCAAACGCGATTGGGGCCTGTAAGGCGAAGGGAGAAGAGTTCGTCCAAGTCTCGGTGCCCGATCGCGTCTAGTCGATCCTGAGCCGCTTTCGCGAGCTTCCAACGCTCGACGGAATGACTCCCATTCCGTTCGATCTCTTGCCAGTTGATGGTCTCGAATCCCTCGAGCTTACTCCGGATCTGGTGGACGATGTCCATGTCCACCGTGAGGTTACCAGACGTACCTCGAGACAGTTCGAAGTCGCGATCAAGATCACCGAAGCGCCAAGAAGGTAGTTCCTGATCGCCGGTACCGGGAAATGCCGAAGAAACTCTGGCACTTCTCTTTCCTGGCTCCTTCTCGACGACTGGCTTCCGGCCGCCCCTGCGCCCCTTTCCGCGTCGCTTTGGCATTGAGCTAGTTGATCGGTGCGAGTGACGAGTAATACTCCATCATCGACTCTGGAGTGATCTCGACACTCGCTCGCGCGGCATCAGAGATCCCCCTCCGTGCACCCTTCCACGGAGCCTCAAAGTGCGTCAAGTCGCTGAGCCACTGTGAGGACTTGTCACCGTAGAACTCAAGCACCTGGTCGACAACCTTCTGCTGGCGAGTCGAGAGAGCCGCAGCATCACCGTCGATGTCACCGGCTTGGAGCTGAAACTTCCCCGAGTGGGACTTGAACAGCGCGGGGATTACAGGCCCATGCGTCCAAGCCTGGATCTCATCTTCGAAGAGCATGCCGTCTTCCCACACCAAGTGCCAAGCCTGCGAGTAGTACACGAGCTTCTGCAGCTTCATCGCTGAGACGGGACCCAGCTCATCGAGAATGTAGGCGGCAACGTCGTGCGCGGTGGTCATCGCATGCGTCTCCAGGCATCCCCGTTTCAACGCTCTGTTGAACCGGGGCACTCATGTTATTCGTCTATCCTTCTAGCAGGATTGTGCGCAATATGCGCATATATTGAGCAAGGCAGGCATGCGAGTTCGCAAGCGCAGATCTAGTTGGCACTTAGATCTGTCCATTTGAGGCGAATGTTTAGACGACGGCAGAGGCGACCCCTCCTCTTCCTGGCTCGGGCTCATGCCTGACTTCGCTGGCCGTCGGCATCGTCGACGTACTGCGCTACGTCGGCCTCGATCTCCTCACCAACCCGGAGATACTCCACAAGCATGCGGCCGAGGTCCGTGAGCCGTGACCCGTTCTCCTCGTACGTGACCGGCGCGTCGGGACCAGGCGGCCGGTAGGTGATCACTCCGAGGTCGACTAGCCGTCTCTCCGCAAGCAGAACGAGTGCTTCGCTACCAAGCCCGGAGCGAGGGTTGGCGAACTCAAGCCATCCTTCAAGGTCGGGAAAGCCGGGCTCGCGGCCAACCATCGACTCCCCGTGAAGCAGCATCAAGTCAACGGGCTCGAGGCGCGACGCGATGCCAACGAGAATCCCGCTGAAGGCGTGCTCTCGATCGCCGAGCGAATCACTCGCCATCGCGAAGAACACTCGCTTGGGTGCCTCGAACCGGAACGCATCGCATGGGTACGTGTCGGCCCTTGCCAGCAGCTCGAGGAGAGCGGCCTCGCCGTGCTCCGAGTCGAGGAAGCCAGGGGGGATCAGTTCGTTGTCGATGAGCGCGCTGTACTCCCGCCAGAAGCGCGCGACGAGTCGAGTCGAGATGTAAGTCTGCACCTGTCTGCCGGGAGTCGAGAGCGCCGGCATGAAGAGCGCACCGTCGCCCGAGACCGCTCTGCCGAGCACCGCATGGACACCGATCGAGTTGCCGTTGCTCGACTGTGATTGTCGTTCGAGATCGTCCACGGAAGCCCCCACGGTGATAGATGAGAAAGGGCTCATGGTAGCTCTGATGCGGTGTGCGATCACCTTCGATGACCAAGACACTTGGGCCATGGGTGCTTGATCGAGGTCACCCAGGGCGCTCCAATGGGCGTGCTCGAGTCAGCGGCTTGATCACCGCTGGAACGGCTCGGCCGGCCGCGCGGTTTCCCAATTCTCCACGCGCGCGTCGGCCGGGTCGGCTCGACGCCGGAGGATTGGCGATGGCGAAGCGAACCAGCAAGCCGAAGAAGGGGCGCGGCGAAGACTCGCAAGGCGAGGTGCCGCCGGCGCCGGAATCCTCCTCAGCTTCTGAGGAACCCGAGTGGCGGAGGGAGCAACGCGAGAGGCTGCGAGGGTGGAAGCCGTCGCCTGAGCGACTCGAACGCATCAAGGAGCTGGGACGGGAGCTCCTGGCGGCGGCTAAGGACGCTGCGCGCCTTCCCCGACTAGAAGATGGGGCCTGGAACGACGTGATGAATCAGGTCGCGAGAGACTGTGCGCGGCCCTCGAGCGCAGCGCCGATCGATGGCTCAGTGATCGAGGTGAGTCCACGCGGTGCTCTGCCGGACTCTCAGAGCCCGGAGCCGACTCGCAAGCGAGCGCGTCGGGGCAGGAAACCACACTACTCCGACGAGGAAGAGCGCACCGTTGTCCGCGCGCTTGAGGCAGGGACTACGGGCATTCGCGAGCTCGCGCGTTTGACCGATATTGGTGAAGAGCAGATTCGGCGAATCAAGAACGCGTGGCACCAGAGGAAGAGCAGATCTCGAAAGCGTAGGAACTCCGAGTAGGCGTAATTCGTGACCTCTGACAATTCCCCCTCCAAGCGGAATCCATTGTCAGACGAGGTTTTTCTTCGAGTGGCGGAAGAGGGCATTCACCGGCGTTGAGCGTCCACATGTGGCGATGTGGCTGCAGCGCCGATGCTCTGACAATTCAGAATCTCCTCTGACAATTCCGGCGTGTCAGAGGTACGCCAGAGAATCCGGGCCAACGAAAAGCGAGGCACTCCTCGCAGAACGGAGGCCCGATGAAGCGATTGACGACAGCAGAGCCAGAGGCCGCCCTCGTCCCAGCGGGCGACTCGCCGCTAATCGACCGCGAGGAGCTCGCCGCACTCCTGACGTGCTCCACTCGGACCGTTGCCAGGCTCTCAAGTGATTCGCTACTCCCCGCGCCGATTCGACTCGGCGGCATGGTGCGCTGGCGGCGGTCACAGATCTTGGACTGGATCGAGGATGGGTGCCCGGCACCGAAGCGAACGCGAGGCGGCTCAAGGAGCGGCACCGGCGAAGGCCTCACCGCGGAGCTTCCGCCCAACGAGAAAAGCGCCGGGAAAGGGGTAGCGGTATGACCACTGCCACTTACCCCCGGCGCTCATCGGGTGATGGTCGCGAGTATAGCACGACCCGGACGAGCTCGCCATCGCTGGTGTGCTCGAGGTCCCCCGCTATCAGCTCGACTCACCAAGTCGAGGAAGAATTCCTAGCGTTCGCCGCCGACAACTCTCTAGAGTTCGGGGAAGTCGCTTCGAGCCGGTGCGGAAACACCGACCCGAAGCTAAGCGACGCCAGCTTCGAGAACAAGCCAGGCCGCCTGAGTCGGAGTGTAACGCTCCAGGACTCTGAAAACCTGTCTAGGATCAAGCAGACGCCGCGATTTTCCACCAGCGCCCCGAGCGCAAATCAGGAGAACGCAGCAGATGTCTACGACGACAACGGAACCGAAGAAGAGGCCCGTCTACTTCCGCTCGCTCGAGGGCGACAACCCCGTGGTGCTCACCCAGGCCGCAGAGGCGCTGCAGGCCGCGATCGATGCGGGATGGGGAACCCACGACATCCTCGCGATGGGATTGTACGCGGTGCGCCTGGCTCTTGGGGAGCTCGGCAAGAGCGATCGACTTGGCGGCGTCGAAACAGACGCGAAGGTCGCGTTCTTGCAGGCGGATCGACTGATCCGAAGCGGCTATGCCGGAGCATTCGGGGAAGACGTACAGAGCTATCTGACTCGACGCTGGCGGCCAATCACAGTGCCAAACGAGTTGCCGCTCCGAGCATACGACAACGTCCACAGCGACCAACACGGCGTAGGTCTGCTCGCTTCCGTGAGCGGGTGGCTGCGGTGCTCAGACCCGATCGAGGTCGAGCAACGCGACGGCAAGGTCTTTCGGCTCGAGGGGGTGATCTCCGACGAGATCACCATCGGCTCCGCAGTCACTGCGGACGTGACCATGCGCGACGGCCAGAACCCGATCCTGAGAGAGATCGCGGTCAAGCCCGACGTGCCTCGTCGAGTCGAGTTCGATGCGCTCGAGGTGTCGAAATGAGCGCGCTATTCCCGACCGCACTCGATCACGTACCGGCCGAAAGACGGCCACTCGTGCGAATGATATTCGACTCCTGGAAGAGCTACCACCTCGCGACCACCGGCGCCGCTCTCATCGAGGACGCCAGCTCCCGCTGGATGCGCGGCGACGAGTCCACCGAGGTCATGAGCGACGCACAGCAGTCACGCATCGTGCTCTCGCTCGCGTCGGCTTTCCATGCTGCGGTTGAGGGCTCGCTCGGTGAAAGCGCGGCGCAACTCGCGATCGAGTGTATCGATGCTCTCGTCGCCAACAACCTCGGCTCGCGGCGTGTCATTCGCTGCAGTAAGTGCTGCGACCCGGCGAAGGTTGAGTTCCTTCCGGAGGAAGTTCCGCAGTGCGGAACGTGCCTACGGATCGCGCGGGCATCTGCACCGCCCAGAGGGTAGGCGACTAGGGGCGGGCCCTCGAGCTCGCCCCACCCTCGACTCGCGGCCGCAGTGTGCGGCCCGATGAAGAAACAGTCTCGCGGCGCGAGCCGCAGTGACGATCTGACCATGGTCCATAGTGGCTGTGGCGGTCCACAATGGGTGATTGCATATGAGTGAGCGAAACTGGAACGAAGAGGCCACGCGATACGAAACGGCACTAGACGACGAGCGAGCCGAGCAGCTGGCACAGAAGCTCGGGGTAGACATCAACGCACTGCGCGAGATTCGGGCGGGATGGGATGGGGAGGCGTTCGCCTTCCCCGAGGTCGACGAGACGGGATCTGTCGTCGGCATAGGCCGCCGATTTCGAACGGGTGCGAAGGGATTCCACGGCGGCGGGTCCCGCGGGCTGGTCGTGCCGACGGCGTTAGCTGAGGCGTCTGGACCAGTCCTTGTCGTGGAGGGTCCGAGCGATGTCGCGGCCGCTCGCTCGAGGGAGATCGCGTCGGTCGGTCGCTCAGGTAAGAGTCTTGGTCGAGAGTGGCTGCGCCGTCTCGCGGCCGTGGTCGAGGCCCGAGAGATCCTCATCATCGGCGAGAACGACGCCAACGGTGCAGGGCAGGAGGGAGCCGCGGCGACCGCCCGAGATCTCGCTGCGCTCCGACGGAAGCCCGTGGCGTGGTCGCTCCCACCAAGTCCACACAACGATCTGCGGGAGTGGCTCACCGCTGACCGTGATGTGACTGGCGCGGAGGTCCTCGCGTACCTCGAGACCCAGCGCACCGACGAGCTCCCGCCCGACGAGGACGGCACCGCGACCGCGAAGGGGAACGGCTCACCACCACCAGCGCCGCGGCCATTCGGCCTCAGCTCAACCGCAGAACCGTTCCCCGTGGATGTCTTGCCGGAGCCCATCGCCGCGCTAGTTCGAGAGGTCTCTCGCGTGGTCCAGGTCGACCCGACGACTCCCGCACTGATCGCCACCACAGCTCTCTCAGCTGTCGCAGGCAATGCCTTCCGGGTGCGTGTTTCTCGCAGTCATGTCGAGCCAAGCCTATCGAGATACATCTTCTGCGGCCAATGCTCGGGATCACGTAAGAGTGGCACCAAGTGCAGAGTATGCGGACCTCTGGACCAGTGGGCACACGAGCGAGCAACCGACTACGCCGAGAAGGCTCGAGCAGCGGCATCTGACACAGCAGTCTGGTCTAAGCGTGCCGATCGATTGGCCACGCAGGCCGCGGCCGCCAAGTCTGATGCCGAGACTGATCGACTCCGCAAAGAATCCGAGGAAGCTCGAGCACGCATCCCACCCGTCCCGCGTCCGCCAACGCCGTACGTCGGTGATGTCACCTCGGAAGCACTCACGCGCGAGCTCGTACTGCAAGGCGGTGCAACAGCGGTTCTCTGCTCGGACGCGCGAGGCCTGATCGACAACATTCTTGGGCGCTATCGCAAAGACGGAGGAGCTTCAGACGAGGTCTACTTGAAGGCGCATGGAGGTGATCGCCTGGACCGACTACGGGTTGGTAGCGGGCAGGAGAGTGAGCGCGTCTCCCACCCGAACCCGGCGCTCGCACTGTGTGCCTTGGTACAGCCAGATAAGCTAGCGGAGCTCGTGAACCGATCCGATCTGCTCGAGAGTGGGTTCTTGGCGCGGTGCACCCTCGCTATGCCGCCGTCAATGGTCGGAACGCGCTTCGAGCGGGAGGACGAGGCCCCGCCAGATCCAGGGACCATGGCCTCGTGGGGCGCTATCCTTGTCATCATCTACAACGAGCGCTGGCGAATCGTGGATGCGTCGGAGGTCGCCGGAACCGAGCCGATCGAGCTGGCTCTCTCCGGCGAAGCCCGGGCGCTCCGCCTCGCCTTCGCCAATGAGTTGGAGGCCCGCCAGGCAGATGGCCGTGATCTAGCTGGGTTTCGTGGCTTCGCGTCCAAGGCGGCGGGGGAGGCCGCGCGACTCGCAGCCCTCCTGCACTTGGCCGAAATGGCCCATCGCGAGCGCATTGGCGAGGCAGCGTCGATACCAATTTCGGCGGATCTGTGGCGTACGGCTGAGGCCTGTCAGCGATGGGCCTTGACCGAGACGCTTCGTGTGATTCGACGGCTCTCGGCGCAGACCCACGAGCGCCGAGCCGCGAACGTGCTGGCATGGGCGGCCCGAGATCCCGCCACGCGATCACAGCTCACGGATCGGAGAATTCTCGCTGCGCGCCTGCCCGGCATCGACACGAAGCCGCGCCTGCTCGATGTAATGTCACAGCTCGAGGCGCTGGGCTGGGTGACAAGACAGGAGCAGGCCGGGCAGCGTCGCTCAGTGCGGTGGGAGGTGCACCCCACGGCATTCTCTGGGTGTCGACCATGGGAACCCGGACCTGCTGAGTCTGCTGAGTCTGCTGAATCTGCTGACTCTGCTGACCTGCTGAGTGGGTCCGGAGCCAAGCAGGATGAACTCAGCAGACTCGACAACCGTGAATCTGCTGACTCTGCTGACCTGCTGAGTGGGTCCGGAGCCGGAGCGCCAAAGTACCGAGCACAGCCCGGTCGACTCGACGAGCTCACTGCCGCGATCGACGCATACCGGGAGGACCACCCCATCGTCGGGGTACTCGGGGGAGATCTCCACCGCACCTCCGGAACCAACGGCGGCGAGTGGCACGGGCCCTGTCCACGGTGTGGTGGTGGCGACGATCGGCTACGAGCTTGGCCGACACCCGCGACCGACGACTACCCACGCGCGACGTGCCGTCAGTGTGGTCACCCGGGCACGGGAGATGCTCTCGACTGGGCGATCGCGCTATCGGGAGTCGACGCCAGTGAGCCCGGGGCTCGTGCTCGATACCTCGCGATCGAGGGATACTTGATGTCCCGCTCGACGAATCCGAAGTCATCACACGAGCAAACGTGGAGCGATCTCTGATGGCTGCGCGCTCCCTCAAGTTTCTCGACGACCTGGCCGCGCGTAAGTCGGCGCTGCGGATCGTGGGGCAGCGTCTGCAGGTATACGGCAGCGTCAATGAGTACCTGCGTGCGGAGATACTTCAGCATCGGGACGCGCTCATTGTCGCTCTGCGGTCGCTTGGTCCTGACCCGAGTCTCGTCGAGCTTCGTGAGCGGCTTTGTCACGTCTGGATCCTCCGCGCTGCGCATAGATCTCACCGCGGTGGGGTCTCTCTTCTCGTCATTCAGCAGCAGCTACGGATCGACAGGGAGACGGAACAGACTTCGATCATGAAGTGCATCGGCCGTGGCCTACTCGAGCGGACCGCCCGCGGAGGCTACCGGCTCACAGAGCTCGGCCGCATGGAACGTCACGAGCTCGAGGCAGGAACCCCACCACCCAGCGGCCCACCTCATGAAGGTGAACTCTCACTCGGTGAGGCGATCGAGTGGCTACAGATCCGGGGCGAGAAGTGAGCTCGACCGAAGCACTATTCTTGACACCGGGGGAGGTGGCCGTGCACCTCGGCATGACAGCGGCCGGCGTACGTGCTTCGATTCGACGAGGGGAGCTCGAGGCGGTCAAGTTCGGTAGGTCGTGGCGCATCCCGCGGAGCGCCCTAGAGAGCCTTCAGACCAGAGCCCACCAAGAGAGTGAACAGAGACAACTGAGCCAAGCCAAGCAGGCCAGAGAAGCGGACGACCAGCGATCCTGGAGCGCGGCCGAACTCAGAGCCCTCTAGTTCCGTCCCGCCCGAATTGTTGTGTTTCACAACAATTGGAAGTAACTTCAGATCAACGTATTCGCAACGAGGAAGCCGCCATGACCAGGACAGTTGGACGACCACGAGAGCGAAGAGGGCGCCGAGGAGTGCTCGCGGAGAGTCTTCGTGCCGCTCGGATCGCTCGAGGTCTTTCCCAAGAAGAGGCGGCCAAGGAGCTCGAGGTGCACCGAACTACGCTCGCACTCTGGGAGACCGGAGCGGCACGACCTCGAGGTCCCTCGAAGCGATACATCGAGCACTGGTGCGAAGGAGCAGTCGCGTGAGCCCGCCGAAGCCCCGAAGTGACTTCGGATCGGTCTACAGGCGGGGCAAGACGTGGCACTTTCGATTCAGGAAAGGCGCGGCCGATATCCGGCGTGGGGGATTTTCGAGCCGAGCAGACGCACAGGCGGAGCTCCACCGAGTGCACCGCGAGCTCGAGCGACATGAGATGCTCGGACTTCGGCCGATTGGTGAAGAGACGGTCGGAGCCTTCTGGAGCCAGTTCAAGAAGCGGATCGCTCGACGACGGGCAGACAGCACCGCGGCGATGGACGAGACTCGCTGGCG
>BQJX01000011.1 GCA_021604925.1 Gemmatimonadota bacterium | reverse complement strand
GGTGCCCCTTCTCGCCGTGCTCGAAGAACTCGTCGCCGTGATCGGCCACCAGCGCCACCACGGTGTTGTCGGCAAGACCGCGCGCGTCGAGCTCGGAGAAGAGGCGGGCGAGATGGTGATCCACCCAGCGGATCTCACCGTCGAAGAGGGAGCGGATGTGCCGCAGATCCTCGGCCGCCATGTCGCGATGGATGTCCGGGCTGTCGATGAAGCCATCGGACGTGACGGTGCCCTGATAGTCGGGATCGAACCGGCGGTCCAGGGGCGGCGGCGGAATGAAGTCGTAGTGGGCATCCCAGTAGTGCAGGAAGAGGAAGAACGGCTGCGGGTCCTGATCCAGGAACTCCAGCGCGCGGTCGTGGATGTCGCCGCTGGTGACGAGGCGATGACTCTTCTTGTGTCCGACTTCCGCCAGGGTGTCGTCGTAGGTCTGGAAGCCCGCGTTCAGGCCGAACTTGGTGCGCATGAACGGCCCGCTCACGACGGCGTGGGTGGTGTACCCGGCATCGGTCAGCGTGCCGGCGAGCGTGGGCAGGTGGGTGGGCAGTTGGCGGCGGCGGTCGTCGGTCTGGTGGGTGCGTCCGTAGAGCGAGGTCATCAACGAGGCGTGGGAGGGGAGCGTCCACGGCGCCTGGGCAAGCGCGTCGGCAAAGGTGTGCGCGCCGGCCGCGAACGCGTCCAGGGCGGGACTGGTGCCGACCGGATGGCCCCAGGCGCCCAGATGGTCGGAGCGCAGCGTATCGATCGAGATCAGGATCACGTTGAGGGGCGGGTTGGCGGGGTTGCCGTACGGGATCGTTCGCTCGTACAGCATCAACCCCGGGCCGATCCCGATGCGGTGGAAGCGCTCCGACAGGGTCGGGCGCAGGGCGACGCCTCGGCCGGTGCGGGAGAGGACGTGGGTGACTCCCAATTGATCGATGAGGGCATTGGCGCCCCGGTCTCCTTCGCGGCGGTGCACAATGCGGATCGAAAAGACCGGGCGTTCCAGGTACACCGAGTCCAGGTACGCCCGGTCCGTGGCGGCCACGACCGAGGTTTCCGAAAGGCGATCCGCCACTTCGCGTGCGTTGGCGATGTAGCGGGCGTGGAGGGCCTCCTGGGTCGGCCAGTCCACGCCATCGCGAACGTCCACCACGGCCAGCCCCAGCACGGCCACCGCCGGCGCCCAGTTTGCGAGCGGTTCGATCCGCGCGCGCGCCAACGCGGCGCGTACCACTTCCACGCAGACCGGAAGGACGAACAGGAACACCGGGATCAGGAGTCGAGTCGGGTGCGCGTGCCACACCAGAAGCACCAGAAGCGTGCCCACCACGAACGCATCCTCGGTGCGGCGGCGCCGCGCCGCCATGATCAGGAACGCCAGCATCGCCAGCGAACCGGCCCAGAAGGCCGCCGACGTCGGTTCCGAGGCGCGCAGCCGGTGGCCGATCCCCGCCAGAATCCACTCGCCCTGGGCGGGGATGCGGGCCAGGAACTCTTCCCGCGAAATGGTGGGGGAGTCGGGATCGCCCTGGTCCGTGTGCCACATGGCGGTCCACTGGGAGTGGAGCCAGGTCTGCTCGGCCGGTCCGCGGTGGGATTGGAGGGCGTCGCGCACGGACCACGGCGCCACAAGGGCCAGGCAGGTGATCAGCGTGATCAGCGCCGGACGAAGCGGCTTCCGACGGAACAGGCGGCTGCACAGCATCGCCGGGAGCAGCAGGATCGAGAGGCTGCGGACGTACGTGGCGGCCGCGATGGCCACTCCCAGGGCCACATGGCGACCGCGTCCGGGGCTGCGATCGGCCCAGCGCTCCAGGAGCAGACAGACGATGAGCAGGGTCAGCCCCGGCAGTTCGGACATGACCGAGTTGGTCAACTCCTGGAACTGCGGGTTCCACCACAGGGCGGCGCCCACCGCGAAGGACGGCACGTCTCCCAGGCGGGGATGGAGCCACCGGTAGAACACGGCCACACAGGCCAGGCCCCAGAGGCTCATGTACAGATTGAGGGCCAGGAAGTTCTGGCCGAAGGCCGCCAGCAGGGGCATCAGGATGACGGGGTATCCCGGGGGACGGACGGAGAACGGCTCGCCCCGGAACTCGTAGCCCTGCCCGTCCAGAAGGGAACGGGCGGTCCGCAGGTAGACGGCGGCGTCCATGTCTTCGAGAAAGACGTCGTGGACCGTCCAGGGCAACGTGGCGGCGCACAGCACCACGAGAACGATCAGCAGGATGGTCGACCGCTGGGTCCACGAGGTATTCACAGAGCCTCTCCGAGCGTATCCCACCGCGGGGCAGGTGCGCCCGCATCCGGCAAGGGAGTCTATCACGGGCCCAAGCGGCTCGTCCGCCTCCCGGTGCCGGAGAGGCAGTCTGGGGGCCAACGTTGACACCCCTGGGGGGGCATAGTATCTTCCGCGCGCTTCCAGAGCGCGTCCCCATCGTCTAGTGGCCTAGGACACCGCCCTTTCACGGCGGCAACACGGGTTCGAGTCCCGTTGGGGACGCCACTTATCCTACTGCGGTTGTTGAAGTTCCTCTTCCGGCAGTGTGGTTGGCGCCCAGATGGCTCCCAAACTGGCGGCCCCCGAAGGTGGGAATCTGCCCCGGTTTCTCCAGCTGAGCAATCAACAGGCGTTGGTATTCCATCGGCGGGTCGGAGAAGTAGTGCCGATCCGTGACGAGGAATGCAAAGTGCGACGTCCTTTCACGCCACGCGGATGAGCCGGCGCTGCCCGAGTTGGTGCGGCGCCTACTTGAACGCTCCTTTCACCGAACCGAATGATCGGGTCTCGACCGGGATCGGCCCCGAGACAATGTTACCCATGTAGGTCCACGCGGCTTCAGGAGCGCATTCGTATGAAACCCAAGTCGGCTCACTCGCGCCGGTACACGCTGGCTTGCTTCCGATGGCATACACGTCCCCCGTTGTGGTGACTGCCACCGTCACCGGCTGCGCGAAGGTGTTGTCGATAGCGATTCCGGAGAACGTGCCTCCGCCCTGTGCCTCCGTTCTAACCGCCCCAAAGTGATACGCCGCCGTCAGCGCCAGGATTCCCATTGATAGGTAGAAGAATCGCTTCGCCATGATCGCCCTCCAGATGGTTGGGAAGATGAGTGTGGAATGCAGTATGGGCCGCTGCTAGGCTCTCTGCAACATGGAGGCAGGCGAGCGATTCTCATTCCGTATGGAGGAGAGAATGCGATTCCGATTCTGGGCCGCCGTCATCACCCTGGCCGCCCTTTCAGCCCCAGCGGCGCGAAGTCAGGAGTTCGTTGACTGGACATACGTTACTCAGTTTCCAGATCCTCCGTGGAGCGGTAGCCCGTTCTTGGTCGGACTGACGAGCGACGGCCAGCTCTGGGCGGTCCGTGAGACAACGGCCGAACAGATGCTGTTGGCTCACCTTGGACCTGGCCCCTGGGTCGCAATCGCCGGGGACCCCATGTCGGGGTACATGACCGGGTTTCCCCACTGCCTAGCTGCGGATGGTCGTGTTCTCTGCGTCGGTGATCCGATCCAGGGAGCAGTTGCCTGTGTCGGCGCGGCGCCGCACAGTGGTCCGTGGGTAGACCTGAAGAAGTGGGAAACCGTCCTGTACGCCCTGGATTCGGGCGGTGGAATCTGGATGCTGCCGGTTGGAACAGCGCCCTGGCAGCTTGTCTTGACGATGACGCCAGGTACGGTCCAGAACAGAAACGACACATGGGCAGGGATCAAGGCACGCCACCGGTAGGAGGGGAATGATGGCCAAACGCTTTATGCACGTCTCGGTCGGAGTCCTATGCCTAGTGATCGCGTATCAGCTTGGTGCCGAACGGGCACGAGCGGAATGGGATGGCGACTCGCCAGGTCAGTTGGTCGGCATGGTCAGCAACGGTTCATCGGCCCT
Organism: Gemmatimonadota bacterium; assembly: GCA_021604925.1. GTDB lineage: Bacteria > ARS69 > ARS69 > ARS69 > ARS69 > BQJX01. The sequence goes on along the minus strand of BQJX01000011.1, from coordinate 12,266 downwards.
TGTCTTCTCCCGGTCGGGTGGCGCGTGGAGTGCCTCCAACGACGCGGGGTGGATCGGGCCAGACGCGTCGGCGGAACTCCCGATTCCGATCGCAGATATCGCGATGCTGGATGACTGGACGATAGTCACGAAGAACGACGTGCTGTGGATGCACAGGAAGGGAGAGTGGGTGAACCATGGCCCGTTTCCCGGCGGACCCGTCTCCCTTGAGGCGAAGTCGTGGGGCGACGCGAAGGCGGAGTTCAAATAGAAGGGGAGCATGGCCAAGACGAAGTCCTAGATTTGCGATCGCCGAGAACGCGCGTCACGAAATCGGCGTTCGCACCGAGGACTCGACCGTTAGGGAATCCTCACGTTCCATGGCCACAATCCTTCATTCCTGTGTTCGTTCGAGCGCGGTGGGCGGCTACTTGAACATCCCTTTCACCGCGCCGAAGGACTGGGATTCGGTTGGGACTGGGCCGCCGAGGACGCTGCCCATGTAGGTCCACCCATCTGGGCATCCGCCGTACCACGTGCCATCGCACCGTGGTTCGCCCCAGTGCTGGTAAACGTCTCCGCTCGTCGTGATGGCGAGTGTGCCTGTGGGGCCCGCCGCGATGCCCGCAAATTGCCCACCACCCTGGGCCTCCGTCCTCGTCGCCCCCAAGTGATACGCCGCTGCCAGTGCCACGATGCCCATTGATATGTAGAAGAATCGCCTTGTCATGATCTACCTCCGCGGCTGGTTGGCGTGAACAGGTGCTGATCTCCGTCCTATTGCTCAGCGGGTGGATCCCCCCCCGGGATTGAAGCCATCGCGGACACGGCACCTAGAACCGCCGCACCAACCCCGCTCCACTTCACGAACTCCCAGCGACCTGTGCGAGCATCGATGCCAAGGGCCACCTCCTGATCCTTTCGCTCACTGGAGACCGTGTGTCCCACAACCGCAAGTGCCGCGCCTGCCGCCACCAGGGCTAGACTCTGAGTGAAGTTGGATGCCCGGTTCGCGAAAGAGTCACGCTCAAAGTCAGCCCGCAACCTTGCCATTGCGGCCTCGACTTGCTCCGGCGTCAGGTCCTGGGCCGAGGCGATACCCGTTGGACCGAAGCAGAGCAGTGAGCAGGTCAGGGCGGCGATGATCCGCCGGCAGCATACAAGTCGAAAGCAACGGGGCCGTAGAGACATGCCAATCCTCCAACCAAGAAGAGTGTGGAATGCAGTATGGGCCGCTGCTAGGCTCACTGCAACAAGGAGGAGGGTGGCATGGCTCGGCGATTCGCGTACGTGAGCTTCGGGATGCTGTGTTTGGTGGCGGCCTATCAACTGGGGGCAAGGGATGCGCGGGCGGACTGGGACAACGATGGGCCTGGGTTCATCATTGGCGCGGCGAGCGGCATCGGAGGGGGAAGAGTCTGGACTGCCGACGGCAAGTCCTATCGCCTGCTTGGGAGCGCCGGGTTTGAGCGAGACGTTGAATGGGCGGACCTCCCGATCCCAACGACCAACGTGAAGCTCCTCGCGGACGACATTCTCGTGTCCAACGACGACGACGTTTGGCAGGGGGCCAGTTCTGCGGGATGGGAGTACGTGGGGCGGCTCGGCGGCCCCGTATCCCTGGCTGAAGGGTCGTGGGGCGAGACGAAGGCACAGTTCCGATAGGAGGTGGCAGCGTGGCCAAGCGATTCGCGTACGTGAGCTTCGGAATTCTGAGTCTGGTGGCGGCGTACCAGCTCGGGACGGTCCGGGCGAGTGCAGACTGGTCCGGCGTCGGACAGATCGTAGGAGCCTCGGGGTCCTTTGCGTACGATTCGGGAGGCCGGATCTGGCGAGTGGGCACGGATGGCTGGGAGCGTTGGAGTCCGGACCTGGATCTTCCAGTGTCGCCGAGTGAGATCAAGCTGCTCACCAAGGCAGGAGGTCTGACTGAGGCCAATGTCCTGATCACGAAAGACGATGAGTTGTGGGCGTTCCACGGGTATGACAACGAGTGGAAGTACGTCGGCCCCTTTCCGGGCGGCCCCGTCTCGATTGATAAGCAATCCTGGGGCGCGACCAAAGGGAGCTTCCGATAGGAGCCGACGACAGAGCGGGTGCAGGGGGCACGCAGTTGAGAGCGGAGCCCATCCTGCATGGCACCCGCCGCCTCGGCCCGGTCATCCTCGTTGCATGGGTTGACACCCGAGTGTAACCTGATCGGAGAATCCTACATTGGCGCCTCGCTGCCCCCGTCCGCTCAGTGAGCTGGCGCGTCGGTCGGCGCGGCTCCGCGGTATTCCCGAGCCGAACGCGCCGGCCTCACGGATGGGACTCGAATGACCACGAACTTCTCCCAGACCGCCGCCTACATCTGGTCCCTCGCCGATCTCCTCCGGGGCGACTTCAAACAGTCCCAGTACGGCCGCGTGATCCTGCCGTTCACGATTCTCCGGCGCCTGGAGTGCGTGCTGGAGGCCCGGAAGCCCAAGGTTCTCGATCAGGTCGAGAAGCTCAAGGCCATGAAGAAGCTGGAGGAAGACGCCCGCGAGAAGTTCCTCCTCAAGGCCGCCGGCGAGTCCTTCTACAACACCTCGCCCATGGACCTCTCCAAGCTGGGCAGTTCCGACATCAAGAGCAACCTGCTCACCTACGTGGACAGCTTCTCGAAGGATGCCCGCGAGATCTTCGAGCATTTCAAGTTCAGCGAGTTCATCGGTCAGCTGCAGGAAGCCAACCTGCTCTTCAAGGTCGTCCAAAAGGTGGCCACCACCGATCTGAGCCCCAAGGCCATCAGCAACCACGACATGGGCCTGGTCTTCGAGGAGCTGATCCGGCGGTTCGCAGAGAGCTCCAACGAGACGGCGGGTGAGCACTTCACCCCGCGCGACATCGTGCGGCTGACGACCTCCCTGGTCTTCATGGAGGACGACAAGGCCCTCACCGAAGAGGGCATCATCCGCACCATCTACGACCCCACGGCCGGGACCGGCGGCTTCCTCTCCAGCGGCATGGAGTACGTCCACGAGCTGAACCCCAAGGCCGTCATGCGCGCCTTCGGCCAGGAACTCAACCCCGAGAGCTACGCCATCTGCAAAGGCGACATGCTCATCAAGGGGCAGGACGTGAGCCGCATCAAGCTCGGCAACACGCTGAGTGACGACCAGCTCTACGCCGACAGGTTCGACTACATGCTCTCCAACCCGCCGTTCGGCGTGGACTGGAAGAAGGTCGAGAAGGAGATCAAGGACGAGCACAAGCTGAAGGGCTTCGACGGCCGCTTCGGCCCGGGCCTGCCGCGTGTGAGCGACGGCTCGCTGCTCTTTCTGATGCACCTGCTCAGCAAGATGCGCGACTACGACCCGAACGACAGCGACAAGAGCGGCGGGCGCATCGGCATCATCCTGAACGGCTCGCCCCTGTTCACGGGCGGTGCGGGCAGCGGCGAGAGCGAGATCCGCCGGCACATTCTGGAGAGCGACCTGCTGGAGGCCATCGTCGCCCTGCCGACGGACATGTTCTACAACACCGGCATCGCGACCTACGTCTGGGTCCTGTCCAACAAGAAGGTCGCCGAGCGCAAGGGCAAGGTGCAGCTCATCAACGGCGTGCACCTCTACCAGAAGATGCGCAAGAGCCTGGGCTCCAAGCGGCAGGAGCTCGGCGAAGGCGACATCGCGCTGATTACCCGTACCTTTGGGAAGTTCGAGGCGATCGAGCCCTGCAGCCTCGACACGGAAGCCTCCGAGGCTGGGGGCAACGGCAAGCGCGGGCGCCCGGCCGCCAGCAAGAAGAAGGCGGAGAAGAAGACCTTCGGCAGCAAGATCTTCGAGAGCCACGAGTTTGGGTACCGGCGCATCACCGTGGAGCGCCCGCTGCGTCTCTCGGTGCAGTTCACGGAGGACCGCCTTGCCGAACTGCGCTTTGCGAGTGGCGCGCTCAACTCCGTGATGCAGAAGGTCTACGAGCTGCATGGCCAGGACTGGACGGACGAGAGCTACGGCAAGCTCACGGAGGTCGAAGCCGAAGTGCGTGCCCTCATCAAGGCCGACTTCAAGGGCCTGAAGGAGAAGCAGGTGAAGGACCTGCTGGGTCAGAGGACCTGGAATGCGCAGAAGGATCTGCTCGCTAAGGCGGTGCAGCTTCAGGCTGTGATCGGGACCGGGCAGTGCGATGACTTCAACGAGTTCGAGGGGACGCTCAAGGCGGCGCTCAAGAAGACCAGGATCAAGCTGGAGACGAAGGAGAGGAAGCAGCTTCTCGCTACGGTCACCTGGGCCAATCCCGAAGCCGAGCCCGTCGTCAAGAAGGTGCTGAAGACGAAGGCCGACCCGATGTACGGAGCCTTCGAGTATCGGGGGCAGGTCGTTCAGTTCCAACCCGACAGCAACCTGCGCGACAACGAAGAAGTGCCGCTCACAGCCGAGACCGCCCTTGGCGCAGATGTGAACGCGGTGAATGAGGCGTACTTCAAGAAGGAAGTCGCGCCACACGTCGCGGACGCCTGGATCGACGCGGGCAGACGCGACGAACGGGATGAGCAGATCGGCATCGTCGGCTACGAGATTCCCTTCAACCGTCACTTCTACCAGTACGAGCCGCCGCGGGATTTGGCAGAGATTGATGCCGACCTCGATGTGCTGAGCGCGGAGATCATGGAGATGCTGCGGGAGGTGCACTCGTGACGAATGCCAACTACCAACCGTATCCAACGTGCGAGGAGTCGGGCGTCGAGTGGGTCGGTGAGACCCCTGCTGGATGGGAAGTCCTGCCATTCTTCGTTCGCGCTTCGCAGTGCAAACGATCTAATAAGGGCATGGTGAATGACAACCTGCTCTCACTTAGCTTTGGGCGAGTCGTCCGCAAGGATATCGCGACATCTGAGGGGCTACTGCCCGAGTCGTTCGAGACCTACCAAGTCGTCGAGCCAGATGACGTGGTGTTTCGGTTGACGGACCTGCAGAATGACAAGCGCAGCCTCAGGTCGGCGCGGTGCCGAGAGCGTGGAATCATCACTTCCGCGTACCTTGCTGTCCAGCCAGTAGGCATCGAGCCAAGGTATCTTGCATATCTGATGCGTTCGTATGACCTCACCAAGGTGTTCTATGCACTGGGGAGCGGGCTTCGACAGTCCCTCAAGTACTCCGACATGAAGAGGTTGCCCCTTCTTGTTCCCCCGTTAGGCGAACAGATCACGATCGCCAAGTTCCTCGACTACGAGACGGCGAAGATTGATGCGCTGATCGAGAAGCAGCAGCATCTCATCGCCCTGCTAAAAGAGAAGCGTCAGGCCGTCATCAGCCATGCGGTCACCAAAGGCTTGAACCCCAACGCCGGCGTGCGCGATTCCGGCGTCGAATGGCTAGGCGTGGTTCCGGCGCATTGGACTGTCGGAAAGTGTGGCTTCTGCCTGAGCATACTGTCGGGCTTCGCGTTCCCCTCCTCAGGATTCAGCGAAGATGAGAACGACGTGAGATTGCTCAGGGGAATCAACGTAGCGGTCTCCAGAATCCGTTGGGAGGAGACTGTCCGATGGAGAAGGGGCACGGGAGACGGGCTCGAACCCTACGAAATGGTCGAGGGAGATCTGGTCCTTGGAATGGATAGGCCGTTGATCAGCGAGGGGGTAAGAGCTGCCAAGATTGGCCCCGACGATGTCCCTTGCCTACTTCTACAGCGAGTAGCCAGCCTGAAGACTGGGGACCGCCTGTCCTCGGATTACTTCATGCACCTACTGTCCTCCGACATGTTCGAGGCGCACTTCTCTCCTGAGACGAAAGGCGTTAGCGTCCCTCACATCAGTCCGACACAAATCGCGGACTTTGTGATTCCGATACCACCTATCGAGGAGCAGAAGAAGATAGTCGCCCAACTCGATACTCAGACACGACGACTCGACGCTCTCGCTCTGCGGGCAACCGAAGCGGAGGAACTCCTCCAAGAGCGCCGCACTGCCCTCATCTCCGCTGCCGTCACCGGGAAGATCGACGTGCGCGCCTGGAAGGCCCCCGAGTCCCAAGCCCACGCGGAGGTCGCATGAGCGCCGACGCCAAAGAAGCCGCCTTCCAGCAGGACATCATCGACCAGATGATCGAAGGCGGCTGGAAGCTCGGCGACCCGGCCAGCTACGACCGCGAGCGGGCGCTCTACACCACGGACTGCCTCGAATACGTCCAGACGACCCAGCCGAAGACCTGGGAGAAGTACAAGAAGCTCTACCCGAGCAACCCCGAGCAGGCGTTCATCGACAAGCTCGCCGCTCAGCTTGGCAAGGCCGACCCGCAGGCATCGGACAAGAGCCTGCGCACCTTCGGCACCCTGGGCGTGCTGCGCCATGAGCTGCGCGACAAGTCCGCTTCGTTCAAGCTCTGCCAGTTCAAGCCCGATCATGGCCTGAACCCCGAGACGCAGGCCATGTACGAGGGAAACATCCTGCGCGTGGTGCCCGAACTGGTCTACAGCCCTTACGCCACCGAAGCCCACCTTGAGGAGACCGGCACCAAGGCCAAGGCGTGGCGCATCGACCTCGTGCTCTTCCTGAACGGCATCCCCATCGTCACGATGGAGCTTAAGAGCGAGTTCAAGCAGGCGGTCGAGAACGCTTGTCGGCAGTACAAGAGGACGCGCCTTCCCAAGGACCCCGAGACCAACAAGCCCGAGCCCCTGCTCACCTTCAAGCGGGGCGCGCTGGTCCACTTCGCCGTGAGCCAGTACGAGGCGTACATGACCACCAAGCTGGAGGGCGGGGCGACGCGCTTCCTTCCCTTCAACCAGGGCACCGCGGACGGTGGTGCGGGCAATGACCCGCCCGAGGACGTGGATACCTACGCCACTGCCTACCTTTGGAACGAGGTGCTTGCCCCGGCCAACCTCCTCCAGATCATCGGGCGTTTCATCCACCTGGAGATCAAGACCGAGGAGGCTTGGGACGGTCGCAAGACCAAGAAGGAAACCCTGATCTTCCCCCGCTACCACCAGTGGGATCTGGTCACCCGGCTGGTCCAGGCCAGCCGCGAGGAAGGCCCCGGCCACAAGTACCTTGCCCAGCACAGCGCGGGCTCCGGCAAGTCCAACTCCATCGCCTGGACGGCGCATCAGCTTTCGTCGCTCTACGACGACCAGGGCGAGAAGGTGTTCCACTCCATCATTGTGGTGACGGACCGGACCGTGCTGGATGACCAGCTCCAGGACACCATCTACCAGTTCGAGCATGCGGATGGCGTGGTGGGGCGGATCAATCGGGAAGAGGGGCAGGGCTCGAAGTCCGAAAAGCTCGCGGCGGCCCTGGAGACCAGCCAGCCGATCGTCATTGTGACGATCCAGACGTTCCCTCACGTGCTCAAGGCGATCGAGAGCAGCGTGAGCCTGAAGGAACGCCGCTACGCGATCATCGCGGACGAGGCGCATTCGTCGCAGTCCGGATCGACGGCACGGCAGCTCAAGGAAGTGCTCACGGCGGAGCAGAAGCCGGGGTCGGACGATGGGGCTGGGGAGGACGAGGCCCTCTCCAGCGAGGACATGATCGCGGCCACGGTCGCCTCGCGGCGTGCGTCCCCCAACCTGAGCTACTACGCCTTCACGGCCACTCCCAAGAGCAAGACCCTGGAGCTGTTCGGCCGCCTGCCGAACCCCGAGGAGCCCCCGTCGAAGGCGAACAAGCCGCGTGCGTTCCACGTGTACAGCATGCGCCAGGCGATCGAGGAGAACTACATCCTCGACGTGCTGAAGAACTACACGAGCTACAAGGTGGCCTACAACCTGGCCCAGAAGATGGCCGCCGCCGACGCCGAGGTGGACAGCAAGAAGGCCAAGGTCAAGCTGGCCCAATGGGTCCGGCTCCACGACTACAACATCGCGCAGAAGGTGATGGTCATCGTGGAGCACTTCCGAGGCAAGGTCATGGGGCTCTTGAACGGCCATGCCAAGGCCATGGTCGTGACCGGCTCGCGCAAGGAGGCGGTGCGCTACAAGCTGGAGTTCGACAAGTACGTCCGGAAGAAGGAGTACAGCCAGCTGAGCGCGATGGTGGCCTTCTCCGGGGAAGTGAGCTTTAGCGCTACGGACCCGCACGCCGAGGGGTTGGTCGGGGAGACGTTCACGGAGTCCGGCATGAATCCTGACCTCAAAGGGCGGGACATGCGCACGGCGTTCGACTCGGACGAGTATCACGTGATGATCGTGGCCCAGAAGTTCCAGACGGGCTTCGACCAGCCCAAGCTCTGCGCCATGTATGTGGACAAGAAGCTGGGCGGCCTCGACTGCGTGCAAACCCTGTCGCGCCTGAACCGGATCTATCCGGGGAAGGAGGACACGTACGTTCTCGACTTCTTCAACGACCCTGCTGACGTGCTGGCGGCGTTCCAGGAGTACTACCAGACGGCGGATCTGCTGGATGTCTCGGACCCCAATCTCATCTGGGATCTGTATGACAAGCTGCGGGCATCGGGCATCTTCCTGTGGACGGAGGTCACGCAGTTCAGCGAGGTCTTCTTCATGAAGAGCAAGAGCAACGCCGCCATCAGCAACGTGTGCAGGCCGGCCGTGGAGCGTTGGCAGGGCCGCTACGAGCAGGCTCAAGCCGACTACGCGAAACACAAGAAGCTCTACGACCACGCCAAGTCGCTGGGTGACGCCACATTCATCGCCAATGCCGAGGCGGACATGAAGGCGTCGAAGACCGACCTGGACGCCCTGGGGCTTTTCAAGACCGATCTGGTCACGTTCACGCGCTACTACGAGTTCATGTCCCAGATCGTGGACTACGACAGCAACGACTTGGAGAGGCTGAGCCTCTACGCACGCCACTTGGCGCCGCTGCTCCGCGAGAAGGCACCGGATGATGATCCCGTGGATCTGACCTCAGTCGAGCTGAGCCACTACCGCCTATCGAAGATCAAGCAGCAGGACCTCAAACTGGGGCCGGAGGGGGCAGGCACGGGCCTGCAGCCGGGGACCGATCTCGGAACGGGTAAGGCTAGGAGCAGGGAAGAGGAGTGGCTCTCGCAGATCATCACTCGTTTGAATGATCTCTTCGTGACCGACGGGCTGACCGACCAGGACCTGATCAGCTACGCCTACACGATCCGAGACAAGGTCGGCGAGAACCAGCGGGTGATGCACCAGATCGCGAACAACTCCGCCGAGCAGGCGCTGTTGGGGGACTTCCCAGGCGCGCTGGACGAGGCCGTGATGGGCAGCGGCGAGGCGCATCAGAGCCAGATGATGCAGTATCTGAATAGTAAGGAGCTGCAGGCTGGGTTTCAGAGGGTGGTGTTTGATATGCTGCTGGCGAAGGGCGCGGGTGGGGGTGGGGCAGTGAGACCGTAGAGGGCTCGGCTAGAAACAAGCGAAGTCCGGGCGCTCAGGTCAAGATGGCCGGAGTCAAGTAACGAGCTCTCCGGAGAACTCGGGGCGGTTCATGGTAGCCAAGAGAGGCACTGTCGCAGGGGCGGACAAGCCCGCCCGACAGGTTTGATTTCGCTGCGATGCGACCAGGATGTCAAGCATCCTCTGTCGCCATGACGTGGGGACGGTGGAGATGTCAAGCGGATCTGAATCAACCGAGATTGCTGCACTACGAGAGCAGGTGGATAAGCTCGAACGTCAGAACGCAGGAATGCGGAGGATCCTCGAAGCAGAGTCCAGCCTGGCTAGCCTTATCGGTAGGTTCTCTGCGCTCGTGGCGCTTGGGCCGTCACTTACATCGGCGATTCAGGGTTGGATGGCCGCACGGCAGCACAAGGACAGGTCTCCTGTCGCGGAGACTGCCACCTTGGTCGCCGCGGTCGTTCGGAGAGTACTCCGTGTAGGTCTGGTTTCGGCCCTTCTGGCGGTGGCCCCGATTGCCCTCCTGGTGTGGCAGAACACCCTCCTTCAGCGACAACTGGGCGAGCAGGCTCAGCGGAACAGCCGAGCGGTGTCTGTTGAAAACCTCCGCGGGACGTACGACACCACCCTGGCGTACCCACTTCGGCATCGGATGGTCGCAGAAGTCCTAGCCGACAGAGAGGGTGTCGATTTGACTCGCCTCGTGGCAAAAGACTTCCTGTTTGAGCGCCTGGCGTTTGACCGGGCGAATCTGACGGGCGCTGACTTGCGCGGGGCGGAGTTCCGTTTCTGCACCATGGAGAGTGTGCGCGTCAGTTCCGCTCTTCTGGACAGCGTGGTCTTGTCAGGGTCAGTCGCTCAGCTAGACAACTCGAACGCCCGCTTTCCTCGGGGCGTCCGTCTTACGGCGACGGACGCCCGTGGTTCTGCGCTGGTGCTGCGCGGAGGCGGTCGAATCGTAGGGTGCGATCTTCGGGACTCAAACGTCCACTTCTATTCAGACTCCACCCTGACAGTCGTTGATGCCGTCGATTTTCGTGGCAGCCACGTCTCTGTCCAGAAGGGCTGCAACGTTGTGTTTAGGTATTGTCACTTTGGGGGGGCGCAGCTCGTTTGGACAGGTGACACTGTTACATATGAGTGCTTCTATGACCAATCGACCGAACGTAAGCCATCAGATCGGAGCGTTGGTGGTGGGGAGTCGATCTTGGCCAACTCCCTAGAAGGCCGATTCTTGGTTCGCCGGTACGTGCGAGATGAAGAAGGCGGTGCGGCACGTTTGTTTGAGGAGTTCCATGGGTTGGAGCCAGCCCGGAGATTGGAGCAAGTTCGTGTCCTCTCATGGTTCATGGCTAGTCTCGCTACCTGCGTCGAGAACGATGGTGCGATTGAGCATGGAGTCCAGCTGAGTGGAGTGTGGAGGGGGGAGGCGGGCGTGATCGACGTTGTCCGAGTACACAACCCAATGCCAATTGAGGAGTTTCTCGTCCCCCTTGACGAGGCAACGAGCACTGAAGGCGGCGCGCGCGGGAGTCCCTGACAGAACCCTGCAGGAAACGGGCTCCGACTTCGTGCTCTATCCCCCCTCTCGGCGTTCGGCATGGGTGCTACGGCAGGTTCCACGGCAGCCTGACGTTGAGCGTGCGGATCCTGCCTCGGTTGCAGGCAGGTGCCGCCGCAGAGGGACACAATCTCCAGGCCCGCATCGACGCGGGACGGAGCAATCCGCTGTCCGGATTCCACGTACAGGAGTCGCTGGGGATTCATGGTTTCTGTGACGGTGACTGGGGGGCATGTCTTCACTACGTAGTACCGGAGCGCGGGGCAGAGAGAGAGAGCCATCGTCCGGCGGCCCCGGATCACGTCAACCAGGTTCAGGAGAAGTCGTGGGCCGAGGCTGGTTTCCTCGTACTGGCTCCCGGACCGGCGACGCTCCCGCCACTCACGGATCCAGCACGACACATCCGGCCGGTGACTCCGAAGGTGAATGCGATCTCACGTCGTGAGATCCATTCTCCGGGCCGCCCCTCATCGGGCACGGGGAACACCTGGCGGCGCTGCGTTGCGCCCGTCGCGGCGGTTCCGGAGGCGCGGGCGGTGCTGGCGGCAGTGTCGGCTGCGCACAGATGGATCGGGCGATCATGTGCGGAACGACGAGCGCGAGGGCGGCCAGGCGGACACTCATGTTCTCTCCTCGACGAGGCTCTTCAAAGAGCCGAGGGAATCGTCAACCCCGTAGTGTCCGCAAACTCGATCGAACTGGTGATGTGGACACCCCACACATTAGCGGTCCCTCTTAGGCGGCCTCGAGCAACCGGGCCCGAAGCGGTCCAAGGTGCGCGATCCAGATCGGAGAGTTCGAACTGACAATGCTTGGGGACGCCATTTGGCTCCGACCGCCCTTCCCGACTCCATTGCGCGGGCGTCCACAATCCCTCACCGCCCCGCCCGTCCCACAGGCTCACGCGCGACCCCCGCACCATCCTCACCGAGCGCGCACTCGACGCGAAGCGTGAAGGCCCTCGTTCGCATCCGAAAGTCGAGGAGGTCGCTGCTGGAGGCCGGCTCGTCGATCTCCCAACTCTGGCCGGAATCGAGATCGTGCAGGGTGAGCAGGAAACTGCGCGGACGTTGAAACGGATTGTGCTCCACGACGAGTTCGAACGATCCCTCGAGAACCTTCGGGGTTCGCTCCAACGTGTTGTGAACCTCGAACGGGATCCGCAGGTGGTCCAGCTGATCGGAGACCTGGAGCGACCCGGCCACCGTGATCGAGTGAAACGTATCAAGGCCGACGGACTGATAGCCCGGGCTTCGGAGGAACACCTCGAAGGCTCCGGTCGCGCTCATCTCCCCGAGCGTGAGGAAGCCGCCTCTCGCCTCGATGGTGCAGTACTGCGGTGCGTGGAGAACGTGCCCCGGCGGCGGTTCCGGAGGCGGGGGTGGACCGGGCGGCAATGTCGGCTGCGCGCAGACGGACT
>BQJX01000010.1 GCA_021604925.1 Gemmatimonadota bacterium | reverse complement strand
TCGCAGATCTGGATCGCATTCACGGAGCACCGGCGCTGCTGGTCCGCGATCTCCGCCGCCGTGCGGCGACTGGTCAGCAACACGGACAGGACGCCCGGCGGAATCGTCGGCACAATGCGGGCAATGGTGGCTTCGTCCAGGATTCCGGGGCCGCTGGGCATCTGCGACACGAAGCCCAGCAACGACGCGCCGTGCCGGATCGCCACGGCCGCCTCCCCCTCCGAGGAGATGCAGCACACCTTGGCCCGGATCACGGGGTGCCTCCGGTGCGCGCTTCCAACAGGTCCACGTACGCGCCGGCCACCAGGTGCGCCGCGTCCACGTCCAGCGCCGCCAGGCACTCGCGCGCTTCCCGTTCTCCGTCCTCCGTGGACTCGCCGCCGCCCAGGACCACTTCCAGCTCCAGGAAGTCGCCGAGCCCTTCTACCTGATCCAGGTGGATCCGGGTCCGACCCGACAGGAACAGTTCCCGTCGCTTGCGCACCACCGCGCGCACCCCACAGGCCAGCTCCAGGACCGCTCGCAGCCGCACCGGGTCGGCCACGGGTTCGATCCGGTAGTCGGATGTCTTGGGCCCTTCGTGGTCGGGTCGATCGTAGAAGATCAGCTCGGCGGGCCCTTCCGGGAACGAGCGAAGCTTGAGCCGGCCGCGCGGCACGCGGAAGAACACATCCTCCTGAACGAGGACCTGCGCCGGCCCGTCGGCCAGCCTTGCCGCCCGCGCGCGCGTGGCAACCACGTCGTCGAGCGTCGCCTTGATCTCCACATTCCTCGGCAACGGGTTCAGTCCTTGATCCCGCCCACCGTGAGACCCGAGACGAGAAATCGGTTCATCATCAGGAACACGACGACGACGGGGATCGACACGAGAATGGCGCCCGCGGAGTAGTTGGCCCACTCCGTTTGGAACGAGTTGGAGAGACTCTCCAGGCCCAGCGGCAGCGTATACAGCTCCTGGGACGAGAGCACCACGCGGGCCACGATGAACTCGCTCCAGCCGGCCATGAACGAGAACAGCGCCGTGATCGCGAGTGCCGGCGCCGAGAGGGGCAGGATGATACGGACGAACGTCCCGAAACGCCCGGCGCCGTCCACCAGCGCGGCCTCTTCCAGCGCGGCGGGGATCGAATCGAAGTAGCCCTTCATGGTCCACACGCAGAACGGGAGCGCCGTGGCGGAGTAGGCCACCGCGAGGCCCGGGAGGCTGTCCGTGAGTCCGAGGTTGCGCATCAGCACGTAGAGCGGGAGCAGCAGCATGGTGGCCGGGAACATCTGGGTGACCAGGAACATCGCCATGCCGACGGTTCGTCCGCGGAACCGGAACCGGCTGAATGCGTAGCCCGCGGTCGACGCGAGGGCAACGCCCACGATGGTGACGAGCAGTGAGACCGCCGCCGAGTTCGCCAACCAGCGTCCGAACGGCTTCTCGAAGAGAACCACCCGATAGGCTTCCAGGCTGGCGCCCGCCGGAATCAGCGCCAGGCTCGTGCTGTAGAGCGAACCGGCCGGTCGCAGCGAGATGCCGATCACGACCAGAATGGGGTAGATCGCGGCCAGGGTGATGGCGCTGATCAGGAGATAGAGCAGAGGCCGCTTCAATAGACTCTCTCCGTCGCTCGGGTCTGACGCATGTACACGATCACCAGGACCAACAGGATCAGGAAGATCACCATGCTGAACGCGGCGGCGTATCCGTACCGGTAGTAGGTGAACGCGGCCTTGTACACCTGGGAAACCAGAATGTGCGACTTGTCCGCCGGCTCACCACCGTTCGTGACCAGCCAGATCACGTTCAGGTTGTTGAACGTCCAGATGGTGCCCAGCAGAATCGCCGGGACCATGACCGGCCTCAACAGCGGCAGCGTGATCTCCCGCATCCGCTGCCAGCGCCCGGCACCGTCGATCCGGGCCGCTTCGTACATCTCTTCCGGGATCGACTGCAGGCCGCCCAGCGCCACGATCATCATGAACGGGAAACCGAGCCAGATGTTCGTGAGGATGGCGGCCGTGAACGCCCAGGTCTCGCTTCCGAACCAGGGAATCGCCTCGAAACCGAACCACTCCGTGAGGATCAGGTTCACCTGCCCGTACTCGAAGTTGAACATGCCCCGCCAGGTCAGCGCCGTGATGTACTGCGGCATGGCCCACGGCAGGATCAGCAGGGCCCGGAACACGGACCGCCCCCGGATCTCCTGGTTGAGAAGGAGGGCCAGCGCGGTGCCGATGGTCACATGGAAGAAGATGTTCACGACCGTCCACAACACGGTCTTGATGAAGACGGCGACCAGCTCCGGCTCGCCGAGGATGTTCCGGTAGTGCTCGAACCCGAGGAAGGTGGGATCGCGCAGGTGGTAGAGGTTCATGTTCGTGAGCGAGATCCAGATGTTGTATCCGAACGGATAGACCACCACCAACAGCATCACGAGCAGCGCTGGACCCAGGAACAGGTAGGGGAGTGACCGCTCGCTCGATCCGTTCACCGGAGCCTCCCACCAAGCCGAAGCTCCACCAGCCTTGTCGGCCCGTGGGCTTCGCTCGACGACGCGGCCGGCGAGCGCATCAGCTTCGCATTTCGGCGATCTTCTTCGTCGCCATCTTCTGCATCTCCTTGGCGGCAGCGGCCGGCGCGGACTCCCCGTTCATCACGTTCTGAAGGGCCGGTCGCATGGCGTCCCAGACCGCTCGCATCTCGGGCACGATCGGCATGCGTTGGCCACGCAGCACCTGCTCCATGGACCCGGCAAGGACGGGATCCCGGGCGATCAGGTCGGAGCCCTGCAGTTCCAGCAGGCTGGGGAGGGCGCCGATCTTTTCCGCGTACTGTCGCTGGACGTCCGCACCGGTCAGGAACTCCACGACCGCCCGGACGACCTCCAGCTTGTCGTCATCGCAGGACGCGCTGATGGAGTACCCGCGGTACGACACCATGGGCGTCGGCCACGCGTTCGTGGACGTCATCCGGGGGATGGACGAAATGCCGATCTCGATTCCGGCGTCGCGATATCCCTTCCACGACCAAGGCCCGTTCACGATCATGGCGGCGCGCCCCTCGCGGAACAGCGTGTCGGCGAGCTCGTAATCGCAGTCCTGTGGGATCACGCCGTGCGTGGCCTTCAGCTCGCGGCAGAACTCCAGGGCCGAGGCCATCGCCGGGGTGTCCAGTGTGGGCTCGTTCTCGTCGTTCATGACCCAACCGCCGAACGCGCCGATCCACGGCGCCAGCCAGAACGGCTCCTTGGACTCGAACACCAGGCCGTACCGGTCGATCTTGCCGTCGCCGTCGGCGTCGACCATGGAGGCTTTGGCCATGCGGATCATCTCGTCCGTGTCCGCGGGAGGTGTGTTGATCAACGCGCGGTTGTAGACAAGCACCAGGTGATTCCCGAACTGCTCGGGCACCGACCAGAGATGACCGTTCAGTTCGATGCGGGTGAGTTCGTGGAAACGCTCGAAGAACGCCGCTCCGAACAGCTCTTCCACGGGACGTAGCGTCCCGGCGGCCGACAGCGGTCCCACCTGATCGGACGGACCGTAGATGATGTCCGGGCCGCCTCCTCCCAGCGCTGCCGTCAGGAACTGATTCCGCACGTCCTCCACCCCGAAGTGGGCGGCGGTGATCTTCACATCCGGGTGTTCCGCCTCGAACGCGGTAATGTTCTGAAGGAGCAGTTCCCGCTCCTGCGGATCCATCATCTCCCACAGGACGATCTCGATCGGACCCGCGTCGGCCGCCTTCTCGCCGGCACAGCCGGCCTGCAGAACGGCCCCCATGCAGCCAACCACCACGATGAGCCCACTCAGAAACCCACGGAAATAGCGATTCTGCATGAGCTTACAGCTCCCGGAGACGAGGGGGGGCGGATCGCCGGACCCGCAGTGAGGTCGCGGCAGTATAGAAAGACGGCCGGTAGCGGTCAAACTTCCCGCCCGGGTCAGGATTGCGTGGGTATCTTGGCCCAGCGCTCAGGTTTGTGGTTCCACCCCCCGGTTTGATACTCTAGAGGGCAAAGAACGTCTGTCCCGTGTCCAAGTTCAATCTTGCTGATCCCGGCGAAGGAGCGGATCTCATGAAACGGCACCTCCCCTTGCTCGGCGCGCAGACTTGCGTCGCACTTCTCCTCGGTCTTCTGGCGCCGGCCCTCGTGCATGCGGAGGGCTTCGGCTCTCCCACCATGGACGGTCTGCTCGCCGGAGACGAAGCCATCTACAACCTGGTGGAGGCGTCCGACAGCATGGACTCCCCGCAGGGGAACGCCCCCATGGATCTGGGGGATCTGTATGTCGCGAACGATGCGACCTTCTGGTACTTCCTCTTCACCGTATACGCCGATCTCAGTGTGGACCAGTGGGGCAAGTACATCCTGTTCGTGGACACCACGAACGACACGGACGGCGGCCTGACGGATGCCTGGGGCCGCGCGATCAGCGTGGCGGATCCCCACAAGGCCGAGTACACGGTTCGCAGCTGGCTGGACGGCGGCGGCGCCTACACCGCGGCCAAGACACAGCTCTGGGAGTGGAATCAAGTCGACAGCACCTGGTCCAGCCCCGGACCGGTCGCCGAAGCAGCGCTGGCTGCCGGCGCTGTCAGCGGCCTCGAGTGGAAGATCCCCCGCGCCGCCCTCGGCGACCCGTCCACGATCTGGTGCTCGATCGCGAACACCGGCGGCGGCGGTTCCGACAACGCGCAGGATACGATCAACGACCCCGCCGAAGACTGGAACGCCATCGACTGGATCACGCCGGCCGTGGTCAGCAACTCCACGGAAGTGGCCCTCTCCTCCGGAACGGACACGACCCCGCCGACCGTCGTGGGAGCGTGCATCACGGACCGGCTCTCCTTTTCGGACATCGTGACCCTCACGTTCTCCGAGCCCGTTGTCGACCTCGGGAACACCAGCTGGTACTCGGATCTCGGCGGCGGGTCGATCGTTGCGGTCACGCAGTCGACCCCCACCACCGTCGAGGTCGAGGTGTTTCCGTCGTACGCCTACGGTGCGTGCGAGCAGATCGCGGTGACCACCATCGAAGATGCGGCAGGAAACCCGATCGTGGCCAACGGCACCACGAACGTCGGGAACTTCTACCAGTTCCAGCTGCTCGTGCGCGGAAACATGAGCCTGCACATGCAGGCCGATGACACGCCGCCCCATACGTTCGCGATCGAAGGCAGCACGGCTCCGCTCACGTGGGACCCGCTCTGCGACTTCGCCATGTCGGACGCGGACGCCGACTCGATCTACCAAGCGGAAATGGACTTCTGCTTTCCGTGCGCCGAGAGCGCACTGCGGGCACTGGAACCGACGCCGCAGAGCGTCGAGTTCAAGTTCACCCACCAGTGCACCGAGTACGAGACGCTGGGCGGCAACCATTTCTACACGGTCGATCCGGGCTCTCTCGGCACCGGGGTGGACACACTGGACGTCTTCTGGAACGACGAGGCGCCCGTGGACTTCACCACGCTGCCGGTGGACGTGATCTTCTCGGTTCGCTCGTTTGCGTCAAACCCGCCGTTCGGTTCGACCGACAGCCTGGGCCTGGGCGGGAATGCGCTGCCGTTGGACTGGAACCAGCCACCGACCAACCTGATGGCGGACGATGGTGTCGCCCCGGATGCGACCGCCGGTGACGGGACCTACGCAACGCGGATCACCTTCCCCGCCGGAACGCTCAAGAGCGTGGACTACAAGTACCAGCTGAAGGCCGGGGATCCGGTGGTGAGGGCGGCCGCCGATTCGGTGTTCACGTTCGAGTGCTCCGGACAGGGTGACCGAAACGTCTTCCTGGACGACACGATCTTCTCCACGACCAACCCGATCATCCTGGCGCTGGCGCATTACGATGACTGCGCGTTCGCGACGGGCGTGTCGGGCCTGCGTCCCGAGATCCGGGGCTTCTCCCTGGATCCGAGCCGCCCGAACCCGGTCCGGAACGATGCCACCATCGCCTATGCGCTGCCGACCACCTCGCACGTCCGCCTGGACGTGTACGACGTGAACGGCCGCCACGTGCGGACGCTCGTCGATGAGACGCGACCGGAAGGCCGCCACGCCGTCGTCTGGAACGGGCGCATGGCCGACGGCCGGACGTTGCCGACCGGCGTCTACTTCCTGCGGCTGGAGGCCGGCGAGTTCGCCAAGAGCCAGAAGGTGATCCTGATGCGCTAGGCGCCCCGGACCCCCGTCTAGGGAACGCGGGCCAGAACGAGGCCGGTGACCGGCTCCAGGTGGAGCTTCACCGACCCGTTCTCGGCCCGTATTTCTTGGGCACCGCTGTCCAGCGCGTTCCGGAATGCACTCCCCAGATCGCCCACCGGGATCTCCACGTCCACCGCGTGGTCGCCCGCGTTGGTGACCACCACAAAGGCCGCGTTCTCGTCCACGCGCGCGAACGCATGCACGGAACCCTCGGCGCGGAGCGTCGCGTACTCGCCGGTGATCAGCGTGGGGTTGTTCCGCCGCAGGTGGATGAGACCGCGGTACCAACCGTGCATGTCGGAACGTTCCGCGTTGCTCTCCCATCTCCAGTCGAACGGGCGGCGGCAGTCGGGATCCGCACCGCCGCGCGTGGCGATCTCGTCGCCGTAGTAGATGTGGGGCGCGCCCACGTAGGTCATCTGGAAGAGCGCCGTGAGCTTCTGTCGGGCCAGATTGCCGTTGATCGCGTTCAGGTAGCGGGGCGTGTCGTGGCTCCCGACCAGGTTCATCATCACGCGCACGGCCTGCATGGGGTACGCCATGCGTCCCGCCTGCATCTCCCGGTCAAATCGAGCGGCGTCCATGCGTCCCTGACCCAGGAAGCTGGACACCGGGTCCTTGAAGTACTTGTAGTTCATGGTCGCGTCGAAGCAGTCCGGCGAGACCCAGTCGCCGGCGTCCGACCAGATCTCTCCGACCAGATACGCGTCGGGTTTCACGCTGCGCACCCGCTCGCGGAACATCTTCCAGACCCAGAACGGGACCTCGTTGGGTACGTCCAGCCGGAAGCCGTCCACATCCATGTCCACCAGCCACCACTCGGCCGCATCCAGGATGTAGTTCACCACGGGCCAGTTGATCTCCGCGTCGTCTGCGTTCGCAACCCCGTTCTCCTGCGAGTTGATGCGCGACAGGTCGAAGTTCAGGTCCGGCATGTGCGCGAACCCCCACCAGCACTCGTAGTACTCCCGCCAGTCCGTGGGCTCCGTCGCCGGCAAGGGCCACTTGTTCCACTCGAACCAGTTCCAGTACTCCGAGTCCTTCCCCTTCCGCACGGTGTCCTGGAAGTAGGGGCTGTGATCGCCGATGTGGTTGATCACCCAGTCGGGGACGATCCGGATGCCGCGGGAATGGCATTCGTCCACGAAGGCACGGAACTCCTCGGGGGTGCCGAAGTGCGGGTCCACCGCCTGGTAGTCGTAGGCCTCGTACTTGTGATTGGAGCGAGCGGGGAACAGCGGGTTGAAGTAGAGGATCGTGACGCCGAGATCCTCCAGGTAGTCCAGGTGCTGCAGGATCCCGGCGATGTCGCCGCCGTAGAACGAAGAGTAGTCCGGCTTTCCGTCCGTGCGGTACGGACTCTTGGAAAGTCCGGCCACGTCGTACCAGTCCTCCACCAGATGGTAGTACTCGCCGTTCGTCTTCCCGCTGGCCGGCAAGGTGGTGCGGCCCTGGTAGTACTCCTCCGAGAAGTCCGGATCGTTCGACGGGTCTCCGTTCGCGAAGCGCTCGGGGAAGATCTGGTAGAAGACGCCGTCGCGGACCCAGTCCGGAGTGGAGAAACGGGTGATGGTCTCCTCCGAGAAGACGAAGAGCTGCGCGTCCTCGGCCGCCCCCAGCCCGGCCTGTCCCAGGATCCGGGTTTCTCCGCCGTCCGCGTAGACGATTCCGTACTCGAGCGGCGTTCCGGTCGGAGGCTGGCCGGCGCCCCCCAGGCGAAGCGTGCTGCGGTAGTACTCGAAGGTCGCGTCAAACCCGATCTTGCTCATCGGGAGGGTCCACTCGTCCGCGCCCGCGCGGACCAGCACGGAGACCGATTCCACGTCGTTCGCGTAGGCGCGGGCCGTGAACTCGACTTCCGTGTCCGACAACGGATTCACTTCCCGGATCGACTGCCGGTGCTCGATCCCGTCGGCGTAGACCTTGCCGTCGCCGAGTTCCAGCTCGATTCCCTCGAACGACGAGTCCACGGTGAGGCCCGAGTTCTGCGCGCCGAAACCATCGTCCACGAACCACGCGGCTGTCTCGTCGGCGTACCAGACGCCGTCGACAACGAACTTGTAGTGGTAGTCACCCTCCGGCAGCAGCATCGTGGTGGTGAACGTTCCGTCTCCATCGTCGTCCGTCATCGGGTGCTTGCCGGCGGCCCAGTTGTTGAACGTTCCGGCCAGGGAAACGCTGCTTGCGGGTTCGGCCGGCGTGTACTCGAACGAAACGTGGCGGGGCTTGCCGGGCCCCGTCGCGGCCCGCTTTGGCATCCCCACGCGGATCAGCGAGTTCTTCCCGCCGAACGGATTCTCCGCGAACTCCTCCGAGTTCGGGTCCTCCAGCCAGGTGTTCTGGTCGATGACGAACCGGTACTCGTACTCGCCGGGAGGAAGGGTGACCGTCGTGGTCCAGGTGCCGTCCCCGTCCTCGTCGGACATGGGGAACTCCGTCGCGTTCCAGTCGTTGAAGGAGCCGGCCACGCTACAGGTGCCGATTCCGGAGATCAGCGGCTGGTAGGAGAACGTGACCTCCTCCGGGTCCCCGGACACGGCTGGCGCCGTCGGCGCGGCCGGTGTGGTCGGCGCGCTCGGAGCGGCCGGGGCCACGCCGCCTTCGCCCACGATCACGATCGAGTTCTTCTCTCCGTAAGGGTTGTCGACGTAGTCGGAGGCGCTGGGGTCCGGGTGCCACACGCCGCCAGCGACGAACTTGTATTCGTGCCGGCCCACGGACAGCGGCACGGTGGCGGTCCACGAATCGCCGACCTTCGTCATGGCGAGCGCCGACGCGTTCCAGTCGTTGAACGAGCCGGCCAGAAACACCTGGTCGTACTCCGTTTCGGGGGTCCATGAGAACGTCACGTCGCCCGGCTCGAAGACGATGCCGGTGCCGACGAAGCCGGCGTCCTCGACCTCGGGGGTCGCGGCCTTCGCGCCGCTGCCCCCGCCGACCACGATCACGGAGTTCTTCTCTCCGTAGGGATTCTCCACGAACTCGGCCGCGTTGGGGTCCGGATGCCAGATGCCGCCGGCGACGAACTTGTACTCGTAGCGCCCGGCAGCCAGCGGGACGCTGGCGGTCCACTGGTCGCCGTCCTTCGTCATCGCAAGTGCGGTGGCGCTCCACTCGTTGAACTCGCCGGCCAGGAACACCTGGTCGTAGTCCGCCTCGGGGGCCCATGTGAACACCACGTCGCCGGCGGGCACGCTCTTGCCGCCGCCTGGGGTCACCTCGCCGGCGGTACCGCCGTTCTTGGGCGCCCCGGCGGCAGCGTTGGCGCCCTGGTCAGTCCCGACAAAGCGACCCTTTTCGGCAGACCCGCCCACGACTCGGACCGAGTTGCGCCCGCCAAACGGGTCGTCCTGGAACTGGTCCGCGTTGACATCCTCGATCCAGCGGCCGTCGACGACGAACTTGTACTCGTAGCGGCCCGCCGGCAGGTCGATAACGACCGTCCAGACGCCGTCACCGTCGCCATCGGCGAGCGCGTGACCGGAGGGATTCCAGTTGTTGAAGTCGCCGGCCAGGAACACCGCCGCCGGCCGTCCTTCCGGAGAATGACGGAACTCCACCTCTTCCGACGAGGCCGACCAGAACGGGATCAACGCGCCAAACACCACGAGAACCAGCGTAGAAAGGAGTCGCATGCCAACAGAGTCCGGAAAGAGGAACAAGGGAACGAATCGGCCATCAGGCCACTTTCCGACAGTCTAGGCCTGCCAGAGCACACTTTCAACGAATCACGGACCGCCATGAGGCCAGGTGCGTCCAGGGACTGGCGCAAAACGTGGGAACCGGGTAATCCTTCGCCCATGACAGCTTCCCGAGCCAGCGGCCTGCTGCTGCATCCGACCTCGCTCCCCGGTCCGCCGGGGATCGGGGACCTCGGACCTGCCGCCCTGGGCTTTCTTCAGACTCTCCATGGCGCCGGCCAGTCGCTGTGGCAGGTTTTGCCCCTGGGGCCGACCGGCTACGGCGACTCCCCCTACCAGACGCTCTCCGCGTTTGCGGGCAACCCGCTGCTGATTGCCCCGGAAGTCCTGAAGGAGGAGGGCCTGCTCACGGCCAAGGCCGTCGCCGCCGTTTCCGCGGGGGCACCGGATCGCGTCGACTTTGGCGCCGTGATCGCGGCCAAGACCGCCCTGCTTCAGCAGGCCTGGAAGGCGTTCGACGGGGGAGCCGGTTCACCGGAGCTTCGCGAGGACTGGGCCGGTTTCCGGGAGCGGGAGCAGGCGTGGCTGGAGGACTGGACCCTCTTCGCCGCGCTGCACGATCGCCACCGGAAGTCGTGGGTCGACTGGCCCCGGGAGCTGGCCGGGCGAGAGGAGAAGGCACTCGAGACCGCGCGCAGCGAACTGTCCCGCGAGATCAAGCGCCACGCGTTTTCGCAGTTTCTCTTCTTCCGGCAGTGGGATGCGGTGCGCGCTCGCGCCACGGAACTCGGCATTCGGGTGTTCGGCGATCTGCCGCTCTTCGTCGCCCACGACAGTGCGGACGTCTGGGCGCACCCGGATCTGTTCGACCTGGACGAACAGGGCCACCCGCTCCGTCTCTCCGGCGCTCCCCCGGACGTGTTCACGGACGACGGCCAGCTCTGGGGGAACCCGCTGTACCGCTGGGATGCCCTGGAGAAGTCGGACTTTGCCTGGTGGGTCGATCGGGTCCGAGCCGCGTTTCGCCTCTTTGATCTGGTGCGCATCGACCACTTCCGAGGCTTCGCGGCCTGCTGGGCATCTCCCGCCGGAGAGACGACGGCCCGGAACGGGCAGTGGGATCCCGTGCCAGGAGCCAAGCTGTTCGAAGTGCTCCAGCGGGAGCTGGGGGAGCTGGCGTTCGTGGCGGAGGACCTCGGCGAGATCACTCCGGACGTCAACGAGCTGCGGGACCGGTTCGGCTTCCCCGGAATGCGGATCCTGCTGTTCGGTTTCGGAGGAGATCCCAACGAGAACACCTTCGCGCTGTTCAACCACGAGCGGAACAGCGTGGTCTACACGGGAACGCACGACAACGAGACGGTCTGCGGTTGGTTCCGGGACGGCATCTACACGTCCATGAATCGCCCGAAGAAGGAAGCCGAAGAAGAGCGCGCGCGTGTGCTCACCTGCACCGGCACCGACGGATCGGAGATCCACTGGGACTTCATTCGCCTGGCGATGCTTTCCGTGGCGGACACCGTGGTGGTTCCCGTTCAAGACGTGCTGGGGCTCGGGAACGAGGCGCGCATGAACTTCCCCGGGACCCAGAACGAGAACTGGGTCTGGCGCCTGGCTCCGGACCAGTGGACCGACGAACACAGTCGGCGGCTCGTGGATCTGGCGCGGGCCACCGGGCGAACGCCGTGACCTCACTCGTGCGACGCATCCTGGCCGGGATCAGCGCCGCCCTGTCGACGATCACGTCCGCGATCGCCGACCCCACTTCGGCCGCGGGCCAGGTTGTCACTCGCCACTTTGACGAGGTGCTGAACGCCCGTCCGGTGCGCATCTACGTCCCGCCCGGATACGACGAATCGAGCGATCGCTATCCGGTCCTGTACATGCTCGATGGACAGAACCTCTTCGACGAGGCAACGAGCTTTGCCGGCGAGTGGGGCGTGGACGAAACCTGTGACCGGGAAATCGCCGCCGGGCGCCTGCGCCCGATCATCGTGGTGGGCATCGACAATGGCGGATTCGATCGCATGACGGAGTACACCCCCTGGCCGGACGCGGACCGGGGCGTAGGTGGAGGCGCGCGCGAGCATCTCCAGGCGATCGTGCGGGCTCTGAAACCCCGGATCGATGCGGAGTACCGCACGCTTCCGGACGCCGCCCACACGGGGATCGCGGGGTCCTCGCTCGGGGGCCTCATGACCCTGTTCGCGGCCCTGGAAGCTCCCCGCACGTTTTCCCGGTTTGCGGCTCTGTCACCCAGCCTGGGGTGGGCCAACGAGCGCGTCACCCGGGAGTTCGAGTCCGGGCGCCCGCGTGATGCCCGCGTCTACGTGGACATGGGAACGCTGGAGATGAGGCGGGTGAGAGATCGGAATCACAACGGCGTGGACGACTCGATCGACCTCCTTCGGGCGTTCGAGGATGTGGCCCGTCGCCGTCTCCATCGCCCGGACGACGACCTCCTGGTGGTGGAGGACGAGGGGGGCGTGCACCACGAGTCCGCCTGGGCCCGTCGGATCGGGGACGCCCTGGTATTCCTGTTCCCGAATTCCGTATAATGGTGGGGCGCGGTC
Organism: Gemmatimonadota bacterium; assembly: GCA_021604925.1. GTDB lineage: Bacteria > ARS69 > ARS69 > ARS69 > ARS69 > BQJX01. The sequence goes on along the minus strand of BQJX01000010.1, from coordinate 3,929 downwards.
TGCCCCCCGCCCGCTGCCACCCGATCACCCCATCCGGAAGGCCGCCATGCTCTTGCCCGCGCTTGCCGCAATCACCGTTCTCGCCGCCGCCGACAACAACGTGGAATGGAACGGAGTGTCCCACCTGGCGTGGCAGGACCGAAGGCCGCTCTGCCCCGTCAACGGTGAGACGTTCGAGGTCCGCTTCCAGACCTGGCAGGATGACCTGACGCAGGCGCGCGTGCAGGTCGACGATGGCGCGGTCACGTGGGTTCCCGCCTCGGTGGCCACCCAGCGCGGGCCCTACGACGTCTGGACCGCACAGGTTCCGGCCACCGCGGCGAGCACGTCCAGCTACTGGATCGAGCTGACCGACGGGACGGACGTCGACTACTTCAGCATCTCCGGGGCGCTGGACCTCCCCCCGGGTGACGGCGGCTTTCCGTTGAACTTCAACACGCTGGAGCATGCGCCGCTGGGCGCCACGCCGGTCACGGGGGGCGGAGTGGTGTTCCGGGTATGGGCTCCCAACGCCACGAGCGCCACGATTCGCGGCGAGTTCAACGGCTGGGCCAACGTGAACGCCATGACCAAGTACGGGAACGACTACATCCGGTACATCCCGAGCGCGCTCATCGGCGACAAGTACAAGTACTACTTCAACAATTCGCTCTGGCGCTCCGATCCGCGGGCGCGTTCGCTCGATGCCAGCGACAACGACAACTCGGAAGTTCGGAATCCGTTCTCGTACTCGTGGATCGTCGAGGACTTCAACACGCCGTCGCTGCAGGAGATCGTGGTGTATCAGCTCCATACCGGAACGTTCTCCGGCCGCGGCGACCCCGTGGGGACGCCGCCGTTCCCCGGCGGCCACGCCGACGTCGCCGCTCGCGTGGCCCACCTTGTCGACCTGGGCGTCAACTGCGTGATGCTGAACCCCATCAACGAGTTTCCGGGGGAAGAGTCCGCGGGCTACAACCCGATCAGCGCCTGGTCCCCGGAGTGGACCTATGGACCCCCGGACGACCTCAAGCTCCTGGTCGACACGCTCCACCAGAACGGCATCGCGGTGCTTCTCGACATCGTGTGGAACCACTTCTCGGTCAGCGGCAACTACCTCTGGGACTTCGACGGCACCCAGATCTACTTCGACACGCCCGCCGTCTCCACTCCCTGGGGAGACCAGGCCGACTTCGACCGGACCGAGGTGCAGGACTACTTCCTGGACAGTGCCCACCACTGGTTCGAGGAATACAAGATCGACGGCTTCCGCATGGACGCCACGGACTTCATGAACATGCCGCCGCAGGACGGCAGCGGCTGGAACCTGATGCAACGCCTGAACGATCTGGTGGACAATCGCTGGGCGAACAAGATCATGATTGCCGAGCAACTTCCGGACGACGCCTGGGTCACCCGGCCCACCAATGACGCCGGGGCAGGCTTCGACTCGCAGTACAACGACGACTTCACCGACAGATTGCGCGAGGAGATCCTGGACGCGGCACTCGGTGATCCCGAGATGTGGAAGATCCGCAACATCGTGAACGGCAACGGGCAGTACCTGGAAAACCGCTGGGTCACGAACTACGTGGAACTCCACGACGAGGCGTGGCCCACCAGCGGCGGTCAGCGGCTGGTGAAGACGATCGACACCACCTTCCCGCACGACGACCAGTTCGCGGTGGGGCGGACCAGGCTCGCGCAGGGACTCGTGCTCACGGCCCCCGGAGTCCCGGCCATGCTCATGGGGACCGAATGGCAGGAGGACACGCCGTTCGGGACCGGGTTCAACGAGCGGATCGACTGGACCAAGAAGACCACGTACGCCGGCACCTACGCGTACTACCGGGATCTGGTGACGCTGCGCATCACGAACTCCGCGCTCTGGGCGGACGCGTTCCATCAGGTGGCCCACCAGAACGAGAGCGGCAACGTGATCTCGTTTCGCCGGGCGAACTTCGTGGGCGAGGACCTGCTCGTCGTGGCGAATTTCTCCAACACCACCTACAACGGGTATCGCGTGGGAGTGCCGCTCGCCGGCGACTGGAACGAGATCCTGAACAGCGAGGCGACCGCGTACGATCGCTTCGGCCCCGAGAACCCCGGGGCGCTCTCGTCCCAGGGAATTGCTTCGGACCTCTACACGCAGTCGATCCAGATCGAGATTCCGGCGCGTGGCCTGCTCGTGTTCCGCCACACTACGGGTGCCGTGGGCGTGCCCACGATCGAGGGCGCTGCGCCGGCAACGCGCATCGAGGCCGTGCGTCCCAATCCGGGCATTGTCGACAGCCGCCGAACGATCGACTTCGCGCTGGCCCGCGCGGGCCTCGTGAAGGTGCAGGTCGTGGACGCGACGGGACGATCCGTGACCACCTTGCTGGCGGAACATCGGGAAGCGGGTCGGCACACGATCAGCTGGGATGGTCGCAATCAGCGCGGTGCGGCAGTGGCGGCGGGGGTCTACTTCGTCCGGCTCGTTCCAGCGAGCGGGGAGCCGACCAGCGGCAAGATGATTGTCCTGAACTAGTCGGACAGCCGCACCAGTTTGTGAGAGTACTCGCGCGCCCCGAGCTGCAGGCGCACGAAGTACACGCCCGGGGCCACGGCGCTCCCGTCGTCGTCGCGACCGTTCCACGTGGCCGACAGCGGTCCGGGCAGGGCGGTATCCTCCCAGGGGACCGCGATTCGCCGGCCGCGCACATCGTGGATCGAGAGGCATCCCGAGATCGCGCCCACCCCGTCGTCCGGAACCACGAAGTGCACGCGCGAGAACTCGCGGAATGGATTCGGACCAACGAGCGTGATGCCCACGCCGCCGACGGGCGCCGGGATCTGCGTGACGACGCTGTCGGAGTTGTCCGCCATGATCTTCAGGATGCGACGCGTGGAACCGTCGTTCTCCACGATCGCCAAATCGCCGAAGCGATCGAAGGCGAGCGCGTCTCCCCCGGGAGACGGCGTCAAGCCGGTGGCGAACGGAGTGACGGCGCCGTTCACCGCCACCCGGAGCAACGAGCCGTTCCCCGAATGGACGGTGTAGAGATCCCCGCCGAAGCTCCCGATCGGATCGAGCGCCAGCGAGCGGGCGCCCGTGAGCGAGGCGTGCGACGCGATCTCCACGCTTCCGCCCCCCGCGTGCAGTCGCAACACCACGCCGCTCCCGGTCAGCACGTACAGATCCTGGCCGAACGAGCCACCGGGGCCAAAGGCCAATCCGTTCACTCCGGCCAGTCCGGTGGCGAAGGAGGTACGCGAACCGTTCGCATCCACTCGCCACACCGAGTCTGCCCCGGGGCGACCCACGAACGCGCTGCCGCCGTAGGCGCCGGACGGATCGATGGCCACGATCCAGTCGTCGGCGCTCGCCGGAAGGGAGGCCAGCGACACCACCTGCCCGTCGCTCCCGCCGCTGCCCCGGACGCGCAGCAGGGTGTTGCTGTCCGCCACCAGCAGGTCCCCGTCGAAGATCCCGTCCCAGGCGTCCGCGGCCACGGATGCCGGATGGCTCAGCATTCCGTCCACCACTTCCGCTTGCGCGAACCCGCGGTCGTTCAATGAGACCACGCGGTCCCATCCGGTGTCGCCCAGCAGCAACCGGTCAGGCGCTCCGGTATCGTCCGTGCCGGCTTCGAGGGAGCGCGGATCCTGAAGGTCGTCGCCCGGCACCTGGTGCGCGGAATAGCCGGTCGGAGTCGAGATGCCGGCGAGCGATGTCCCGGTCTCGAACTCGAACGAGAACTCGGCCCCCAGCGTGGCGCCGCCCCCGGCCGCGGCCGCGTCCGCCGCGATGCTCACGCGGTAGCGGGTCATCGCACCCCACGCCGGGGCCGGGCGGATCAACAGTGTTGGACCGATCCACTGCGTGGAGAAGGCGGTGGCCGGCTCGATGGAAAGCGCGCCCTCCACGGACGACGTGTCCATGGCGGTATCGAACGCCACCCGGAGTT
>BQJX01000009.1 GCA_021604925.1 Gemmatimonadota bacterium | reverse complement strand
CCTGGGTGGCGATCACGGTCGCGTTCGGCTCCAGCGGCATGGTGGACAGCGCCTTCTCCATCTCCTCTTCCGGCACGCCCATTCGCTCCATCAGGGCGGCAGCCGAGTCGTAGGAGAGCGGGAGCAGCTGCGGGAGCATGATCCAGGCGCCCAGCGTGATCAGAATGGCCGACACGATCATCGGGCCGACCCAGGCTCGCCCCGGGCGCTCGGCGAGCCGCTGGAACGCCTGGGTGGGCGACGTGATCAGGGGAGCAATGTTCGCGAGCCCCAGAGCCCGGGCGGCGCGCGGCGGGTCGGGATTCATGGCTTCCTCCGGAGGACAGGGCTGGAGTCCACGGGGCCCAGCCGCGGGGTCGCGCGGGGCGAGCCAAGGGTGGCTGGGTTCCGCCTCGTACGCGGGAAGGTACCGCGCGACGGAGCGGGCGTCCCTCGCAAAACCGTCCCACGCAAAATCGCCGCGGCGACCTGGAAGGCGCCGCGGCGGATTCGAAATCGCACTTGCACCGGGGTGGCACGCGCCGCCCGATCCCCGATCAGGAACCGGTCAGCGAGAACTGGACTCCGACCACCACCGTGGACTTCACCTTGTTGCCGGACTGTTCGGCCGGCTCGAAGATCCACTGACGCACTGCATCCAGCGCGGCCTTGTCAAAGATCCCCTGGGCCACCGACTGCACGACCACGGCGTTGATGACCCGCCCGCGCTCGTCCACGTCGATCTTCACGCGCACGGTTCCTTCGATCTCGGCGCTCCGGGCCAGGCTCGGATACTCCGGCGTGACGGCGTTGCGGAGGCTCGGCGGCTTGTCGAACACGAAGAACCCGCTGCCGCCGGGAGGCGGCGGGGGGGGCGCATCCGGAAGGTTGTCCACGTCGAGACTCGTGTCCTCGAACTCCTCTTCTTCTTCCACGTCCTCGTCCACCGTCTCCACGGGGATCTTGGGACGCGAGATCTCCTTGGGCGGCGGCGGAATATCGATCTCGGGCGGAATCTCGATGACCTCGAGCTCGTCGATCTCGGTCTTGAACGCGGTGATGTCGAGCTGGGGGATCAGTGCGAACGCAGCCAGATGCAGCGACAACGAGATCACCAGAGCGATGTCGAGGTACTTGCGGTACTTGAGTTTGAACTCCATGTTCGCTTTGGCTGACATGAACCATTCCCCTTGCCCGACTCCTGCCGGGCGCCTGCGCGACCGATCCGAGCCTAGTTCTTGCGCTCCGGATCCGCCGTGAACGAAACGCGCGTGGCGTTCGCAGCTTTCAGCTGCTCCATCACGTCCCCGACAACCTCGAATTGGGACTGCTTGTCCACGTTGAAGGCCACGATCATGGCCGGGTTCTCCAGCAGCTTGGCGTACACGATGCCTTCGATCTGTTCCACCGTGAGGAGCTTGTCGTTGATGCTGATGTTGCCGGCGCGATCGATCCAGATGTGCGACACGCGCTCGCGCGGGACCTTGACCCCGGCCTCCGCCTTGGGCATCTCCACGGGAAGGCCGTCTTCCAGCTTGAAGATCGTGGTCACCATGAAGAACACGAGCAGCAGAAAGGCGATATCCGCCATGGACGACGTGGGAATGCTCTGCCCCACGTTCGCCTTCCGTTTGAACTTCCCGCCCTTGCCCGACATGGTCACCTCTGGGGTTGGTCACCCCTGGTTCGGCCCTCTGCTACTGAACGACATCCATTCCGCGAATCGAGATCTTGGTGGCGTTCGCCAGGTGCAGCTCGTCCAGCACGTCCACCATGGTGCCGTAGAACGAATCCGGGTGCAGCTTGACCTGAACCACCAGCTTGGGATTGCCCAGGATCCGCCGACGGATCTCGTTCTCGATCGCGCTGATGGCGTACGGCACTCCGTCCAGCGTGACGCGGTTGTTGGCCTCCACGTTCACGTTCAGGATGTTCTTCTGGCTGATCTGGGCCGTATCCGACGCGGCTCCGGGAAGCTGCATGGGCAGACCCTGTTCCTCCGCGAAGATCGTGCTCACCAGAAAGAAGATCAGCAGCAGGAACGCGATGTCCGACATGGACGCCGTGGAGATCTCGTCTCCCATCGAGTTCTTTCGCCGCGTCATCTTGACGGCCATCGTTGACTCCTGCCCTTTCGCGGGCCGCTAGCTGGCTTCGCGCTCCACACCGATATCCACGAGCGTGTCCACGAGATCCGCGGAGGTCTCCTGCATCTCGATGACGAACTTGTCGATCTGCGAAACGAAGTAGTTGTGGGCCATCGACATCGGAATAGCCACGAGCAGTCCGCCCATGGTCGTGAGCAGGGCTTCCGAGATACCGGACGCCACGAGCTTGGCGTTCACCTGGTCCGCCGCCGCAATGGCGTCGAACGCGGCGACCATACCGGACACCGTCCCGAGGAACCCGAGCAACGGCGCCACGTTGGCGATGGTGGCCAGAATGAGCAACCCGCGCTCCAGGAACGACAGTTCCACGACGCCCGCACTCTCGATGGCCTTTTCCGTGGCCTCCACGCTGATATCCGACCGCCGCAAACCGGCGTGCAGGATCGCGGGGATCGGGCCGCGGGTGCCTTCGCAGACTTCGATGGCGGCTTCCACCCCGTCCTTGCGCAGCGCGGACAGGATCCGGGTCATCAGGGTCCGAACATTCGTGCGGGCGCGGCCCAGCGTCCAGAGACGCTCCAGGATCACGGCGACCCCGAAGACCAGCAACCCCAGCAGCGGCCACATGAACGGTCCGCCCTTCTGGAACTGCTCCACGGCACCACTGGCCGACATCTTGCTCCAGAAATCGCCTTCCACCTCTTCCACGGCCAGATCGCCCGCGAAGTTCTCCTGGAAGATCGCGAGAGAGTCGATGGCGGACGAGTCGATCGGCGCCTCCACTGCCAGCGCGGTTCCCGTGTCGGCGGACGCTGAGTCGGCGACTGCAGTGGCGGCGCTATCCGGCGCATCTTCCTGGGCCACTACCACGGCGCCGCACAAGCCCACGAGCACGAGAGCTGAGACGAAGGACGCGATCTTTCTCTGCTCCAGTCGCATTCAAGCTACTCCTTTGCATCCGCCGCGTGGCGAGGACCCGTTTCGGTCTACCAGGGTGGATTTGCCCGGGAACCGATGGCCGGGACCGGTTTGGAGGAATTTCGTAAGAACCTGCGATCTCGCATTTTAGGTAACCGATTTCCAAAGTGTCAACCGGTTTCCCCTGATTCCCTGGGGCCGTGGCCTCCGTTCGAATTCGCGGGGCATTCGGGTGTCCGCCCGGCCCCACCGCGCCCGGTTCCGAAGCCGGGCTGCGGCACGACGGGATCGATCAGTACACGCTCGTTCCCTGGCTTCCGATCAGCTGGTAGTCGCCGTTTCCCATCTGGTCCGCGAACAGGAACGACAGGCCCCGATGGCTGACCTGGGACAGATCCTGGCGATCCTTGCGAAGCGGGGAACCGCGTCCGTCATACGTCCAGGACTCCACCTGCTTGGACTTGATCGTGGCCCCACCGCGCTGCGTGGCCAGACCGGATACGTCGCCCTCGCGGAACTCCTCCGCGGACTGGAACGACGCGGACGGCCGTGACCCCAGGTCCGCCCGCTCCCCCGGCTCGGAGACGCGCACCGACCCGTCCCCCGGCCCGAAGCCCGACGCGGAGTACTGGTAGTCCACGTCGTCGGGGGGGCCGTAGCGCACCCAGACCCGACCGCGATCCGTGAGGATCCCGCGCCGCAGGGCGCTGGCAAACTGGTGATCCGCCGTCCGGATTCGCTCGCGGAACGTCTCGCGAAGCTCGTTCCGCTCCGTGTCGGGAGTCGGGTCCAACCCGTGCCAGAACTCGGCCAGGTAGATCTCGCGCGCCCCCGGAGACAGGTCGACGAGCGTGTCGTACTCGTCGTCGGTCATGATCAGGGCCAGCTCCTGATGCATCCGATCCGGATCCAGGCCCCACGAACGGTCGGACCAGAGCACGTCGAACCCCCGCTCCACTCGCACGGTCTGCCGGGTCCGTTCGTTCATCACGACCGACGCGACGCGGTAGCGCCCCGCCGACACGCTGCCCTCCAGGTTCAATTCATCGGTGACCACCAGGAGCTCGCCAAGCGGCTTCGTCCGGGTCTTCCGCTCCACGAGAGGGATCCCCGACGTGTCCAGGATCTGGGAGAGCACCAGGTACGAGTCGCCTTCCTCGTACGCGGGGCCTCCGTACACCTCCAGGTAGTAGCGCACGCTGGGCACCGCCAGACCGTAGTAGCGCGACGGGTTGGGGTCGAAGTCCACGCCGTTCCGGCCGAAGACCACGTCCCCCTCGGCGGCGCGGGCGCTCCGGATCAACGTGAGATCCGAGGTGGCCAGGGCCGTATCCGGGATGGCGGGGACCCGAATCCAGGTCCGCAGCTCGCCGCTGTTCTTGACGTTCCGCATCCGGTTGAAGAGGCCCACCTTCTGGGAGCGCCGGTCGATCAGCCGGACGGAAACGTGATAGTCGCCCGGTGCCAGTTCACTCCGCTCCCGGATGACCTGCACGATCGCACGGTCGGAACTGTCCAACCGGGAGCCGGCCTGCGGAGCGAGCGTGGTCTCGATGGTGTGAACGCGATCCCCGTCGAGGTCGGAGACCTGGACCTCCAGCAGCAACTCGCCGGTGAGTACCGAATCCTCGCCGGGCTCGAAGACGAGTTGGTCGTTCGACACCGAAACGTACCACTCGACTTCCGTGAAGCCCGCTCCCGCGAAACCTGCCAGGTCGACAAAGAACGAAAGGTCTCCCTCCCCCCGAAACGGAGGCTCCTGCGGATCCTTCTGGTCCGAAGCGATCACCGGGGTGGCCGCCAGGGCCAGGGTCCCGAGGAGAGCGAAGTACAAGAAGACGAGTGGCCGTGCGGTCATGCGATGTGTCCTCCCCAACGAAGGAGGGGGCGAGCCCCAAAGTGCCCGCCCCCCCGAATCTGCTGCCCCGCTCCCGCTCGCGGCCGGCGACATGCGCCCCACGGACGCGGCAAGCTCAGAAGCCGATCTCAGCCGAGATCTTGTGCGTATCAGAGAGCAGGTCCATCTGGGACCAGGCGTAGTCCACGCGCATGCTGGACGACAGACCGGTCGGGAAGCGAACCCCGAATCCGGCCGTGGCCCGCTCTTCGTCCCGGTTGAAGCGGTAGCCGCCGCGCATCTGCAGGCTCACGTTCGGCTCGAACACCTTCAACGTGTACTCGCCCCCGAAGTTGGCGCGCTCGGCGTTGTCCGCCGGGTGGTCGAACTGGAACGCCGCCAGGAAGTTGTGATTCTCGCTCTGGAACACGTCCATGGCGGTTCCCACCTTGAACATGGTGGGCATCGGGAAGGCGTCGTCGACAAAGCTGATGGACGGGCCCAGGCTCTGGATGGCCATTCCGATCCGGATCGTCCGATAGTCCGTGTAGTAGAGCGTGCCGAAGTCCACGACCATGCCGTCGGCGTTGGCATCGGCCAGACCCTCGTGCACGTACTTCAGGGTGACGCCGAACGCGAATCGATCGATCAGGTTCTTGGACCAGGTACCCGCGAGGTTGAAGCTCCCGGCGTCGAAGTTGCGCCCCGTTCCCTCCGGGCTGTACTCCGTCCGCTCCGCGATCGGGTCCATCTGGAGAATCGTGGAACTGAACGCGAACGCTCCCGGCAGGCCGGCGTAGGTGAACGCATACCCGAAGAACTCATGCGAGATGTCGGCTTCCCACGTGGAATGGTTCAGCGTGACGTGGCTGCCGCCCCCGGCCGTGATCCGGGCCACGCCCGCAGGGTTCCACCAGATGGCGGACGCGTCGTCCGAAACCGCGACGAACGCCTCCCCCATGCCGACGGCTCGCGCCCCGGTTCCGATCTTCAGGAACTGGGCGCCCGCGGTCCCCACCTTGCGGAAGATCTCGCCCGCCAACGCGTCCTGCGTGGCCACGAGACCCACGACAAGCACGATGAGACCGATACGAATCCTCACGAGCGTTCCTCCTCCAAGTCCTGGCTCCGCGCCGCGAATCCGATTTCCTCGCCGGCGCGCATGACTTCTGGGCTCACCTTAGCGAATGATCACGAACTTGCCAACTTTGTTGGACCCGTCGAGCGCGCTTTCCACGTGATACAGGTAGACCCCGCTCACCGTATCCTGGTTGTTCCTCGAAATCAGGTTCCAGGACGTCTGTCCGCGGTCGTTTCCGGGCTCGAGACGGGTATCATCGTGGTTCAGCTCCGCCACCAGATCCCCCGCCAGGCTGAAGATCCGGATCGTGGCCTGCGACGGCAGGTTGAAGAACTTCAACCGGCGCCCCGTGGGCTCCACGTTCGTCTCCGCAAGGTCCCACGCCGCCGACACTCGATACGGATTGGGCACCACGTACACATCGGCCAGGGTCTGGGTGGAAGTGGTCTGCGGCATCACCCGCGTCATGTTCTGGGTGAACTTCCCGAACTTGGGCTCGCCCACCCGGGTGTAGATGGTGTCCGGCTCCGACGTGGTGCTGTCCATCACCACGCGCATGGAGAACACGCCCTTGTCGTACGCGCTGACCGCGTACCAGTACCAGAATCCGTTTTTCACGCGGTTGTCCACGAAGCGGTAGCGCCCGACCCCGGAGTGGCCGGTGTCCACGTCCGCCAACTCCGTGGAGTCGAAGTCCGCGATGAGGCGCCACATGTCATCCGACGGGATAATGGAATCGCGCCGCCACCCCTCCGCCTTCCAAATCTGATAGCCAGCAAAGTCCTTCACCTGCGTCAAAGGGTCCGCCACACCTTCGGGGAAGTCATCCCACTCCACCTTGACGTGCTTGTCCCCCGCCCTCACCCGGATGTTGGGCGGAGGCGGTGGCGAACTGGTGGCCCAGTTGATTCTCTCGCCGGTGACCTCGTCGATGAACCCGTCATAGACGAGCTGCGCCTGCGACGGGTTGGTCACGTCCGGAGCGCGGATCGTGAAGTCTCCCACCGTGCGCTCCACCATCTCGCCCATCACGAACGCGACCTGGAACGTGAGCGTGGATCCCGGCGGGATCTTGGAGAACGGCCCCGCGGAGACCAGGAAGCGATAGTCATTCGCACGCGCCGTGGGCGGATCGATGGTGCGGGACGTGTCACCGTTGCCTCGCAGGAACCGGTAGCGGTCCAGGTCATCGCGCGGATCATCGTCACCGCCGGACCACACGCGGTACGCGTGGATCCCCACCTCGCGGGGCGCCAGCGCCTCCGACGGCGTGGCCGAGGTCGTGTCCACGGTGTGCCCCAGGAACATCACGCCGCAATAGCCCGGCACGTCGTCCGCACCGTTCTCGCCCCCGAGCTCATCGAAGATGTAGCCCATGGTGAGATGGAGGCTCCGGGCCGGAACGTTCGGATCGGTCGACTCCAGCACGACCGTGGTGTCCTCGAACGCACCCTGGTCATCGGTCCAGTAGTCGAGATCGGTGTCATCGATCCCCACGTCGCCGTCGACCATGAAGCCAATGTAACAATTGTTGATGTCCCACCCGATCGGGTCGATCGAGGTGGAGATGTTCTTCACCTTGAACTCGACCCCGACGAAGTCGTCGAACTGCGGGTCCGTCCAGACGTAGCTCTCCTGGGTGATCTTGAGGCCCAGCGGCGTGTGCCGATCCGCCTCGTCGGAGAAGAACTGATTGAAACGAGTGGAGGTGTCATAGTAAACGGTGCGGAACATCTGCTGCGAGATGCCGGCGAAGTCCTCGTCGATGCGGCCGTCGCCGTCGTCGTCCTTGCCGTCCAGCGGGTCCTCGTCGACCAGACCGTCGCCGTCATCATCGAACCGGCGGATGCCCGAGGGTGCTCCCTCGAACGTCTTGCAGATTCCCTCGGGGGGATTGCCGCAACCCTCGTTCGGGTTCCAGTTGCGCAGCTCTCCCTGCTGGTAGAGGCCCGCGGTGACCAGCGTGTCCTGGATGCCGTTGCGGGTGACCACGCCCCCCACCCAGATACCGGCACCGTACAGGTACTCGTGATTCGACCCGGCCGGCCACTCCGCCGACGGATTGGTGAGGTCCGAGCCCGCCCGGCCGAAGAGGCCGCGATTCGACACGTGCAGGAGCACGTTCCCGGCGTCGTGGAACCAACCGGCAAACTCGTCGACCCGGAACGGGAGTTCGTCCTCCGTGTTGCTGTAGTCCTTGGCCACCGCCGTGCCGGCCAAGAGCAGCGTGGCGACAAGACTCGCCACCCCAATCCCGCCCGCCAGCGCGCCAGGAACTCTACTCGTCGTGTGTCGCATGGGAACAACCTCCCGATGCCGCCTGCGGCCCCCCGCAGCGGCTCGCCTTCTGTGGGCGGACACTAGAATTCGAACTGGATTCCGACCCGGAAGAGCCGCGGCTCTCCAAACACGCGCGGATCATTCAGAGGAATCAAGACATCCTCCGGGGCTCCGATCGTATCCGCCAGGTTGTAGGCGCCTCCCAACTCCCCAAACTCCGTGAAGTACTCCTGGTAGTAGTCGTTCGACGGCGTGGGAAAGAGCCACGGATCCTCGGTCCGCACGTTGGCGCGATCCAGCAGGTTCCGTCCCTCCAGGAAGAGGCGGAACTCGCGACCGTAGAGCGCGTACTGCTTGTTGCCGCGAAGGCTCAGCGTCACCGAACCCGGGAGGCGAATCGTGTTGATGTCCTCCGCCTCCACCGTGCGCTGCCCCAGACGGCGCGGCGTGGTGGGAGCTCCGGAAGAGACCGACAGGTCGAAGTTCAGACCCCAGACCCCGGGATCCGAGAAGTAGAGGTACGCGCTGACCACGTGCGCCCGATCCCAATCCAGCGGCACTTCCTTGATCGGCTCGCGGTCCAACCCCTCGGCCACCACCACGGCGCCCTGGTTCACGTCCGAGGACGATCCCGTGGCGCGTGAGAGCGTGTAGGAGATGCCGCCGAGCCAGTAGTTCGAGAAGTTCTTGTCGATGGCCAGCTCGAAGCCACGCACGGAACCGTAGTCCTTGTTCACGAAGACGGTGGACGCGAACTGGTTGTCCTCCCGCTCGTTCTCGGCCTCCAGCTGCTGGGTGCCGACGAGTCCGAAGATGTCCTTGAAGAACACCGTGGCGTCCATGAAGATGCGGTCGGACAGCTGGCGGCGAACTCCGAACTGATAGGAGATCGTGGTCTCCGGCTCCAGGAACGCGTTCCCGACCAGGTTGTTTCCGGCGTTCACGTTGTTCGCGTAGTCATAGATGTACTGCAGATCCGGCAGCTGGAAGAAGCGGCCATAGTGGAAGTGCAGCACGTCCTTGTCCGAGATCGGGTAACTCATTCCGAGGCGCGGCGAGATCTGCGCCTTCCACCGCTCCAGGAACGACGAGCCCGACGTGGGTTTCTCGAGCGCCAGCACCCGCGTGTTCGAGATGCGGATGGCGTTTGCGCCCGGATCGAAGAAGTCGAAGCGAAGTCCCGCGTTCATGACCATGGACTTCTTGTAGCGAAGCCGGTCCTGGACGTAGAACACGCCGCCCGACGCACTCTCGTTGTACTGGTTGGGCGCGGTCCCGAGAGGGTTGTCCTCGTCCGGCGACGTCCGCTCGTCACGGCGAAGGTCGTAGTAGTCGAAGCTGACTCCGGTCTTCAACTCGTGCTGACCGTTGCCCACCTTGTTCTGGTAGTCCGCCCGGATCGTGTACTGGTTGGACTCCCTCTCCTCCCACAGCGGGTAGTCACCCGTGATGGCGTAGAAGAGGTTCTCGGGATCGCGCGACCGGTCGTTCCCGTCAAACGGCACGTACTGGCCGGGCTCCTTGTCCCGCACCTTCTCTTCGAAGAGATTCCGGAAGAGGGCGCCCCGTACCTTGATGTACGAGTCGTCCGTCAGCGGGTGCGTGTACACCATCTTGTACTGGTTGTTGTTGGACATCCGTTCCGACAGGTGGGCGGGACCGTTGTAGTACGTGTACGTGGAGTCCAGCGGCTCGAACCACCAGTGCTCGTTGGCCTCCGACCAGTAGCCGACCCGGCTGAACGCATGGTGGTACCAGTCGTTCTCCGTGCGGGAGAACAGGTACTCGGCCGAGAGCTTCTTGGCTCCGCTGAAAACATAGGTGGCCTTGGCCTGACCGCGCATGGCGTTGTTCTGCCGGTCGCGGAAGCTCGCCAACTCCGTATCGTTGTAGGTGAGCTTGCGGGCGGGCCGCTGCTCCAGCGTCTTCAGGTAGGTATCCTCGAAGACGCCCTCGCCGGACGCGTAGAAACGGAGGTTGTCTCCGACAAAGGGCACCGGGCCTCCGAAGCCGAATGCGAGATTGTCGTAGTTGAAGTAGGTCTTGTCCGGGGCACCGAAGTCATCGGTGATGAACTTGACCTGGCCTTCGTACCGTTCCCCGCCCTCTTTTGTGGCGACTTCGATGATCCCCGACTGGGCGTTTCCGTACTCCGCGTCGAACCCGCCCGTCAGAACGTTGATTCCCTCTTGGGACGCGATGGAGATGTCCATGGTTCCGGATCCCGTGGACCCCGTGAACGCGTCCGATACCGGCATGCCGTCCACGACGGTCTTCACTTCGCTGCTCCGGCCGCCGCGCACGAAGAGGTTGTCCCCGAGCTTGACCACGCCAGCCTGCGTGGCAATGGCCTCTTCGGTGGTGTTGATCGCCCGGATCTTGCTCTGCTCTTTCGTGTCGATCACCCGGATCGATCCCGACTTGTCCTTCTGCAGCTTGGTGGTCTTGCGCTCTTCGACCTTGAAATCCATGACGAGCGCCACCGCGTTGGACATGGAGATCCGGCCCAGACGGGTCACCTGGCTGGGCTCCACCACCACATCCTCGATGGTCTTGGGCTCGGAGCTGATGTGCTTGACGGTGATCGAATACGTGCCGACCTTGACCGCGTCAAACTGGAAGCGTCCGTCCTCGCCACAGATCTGACCCACCTCACCGACGGTGGGCGACTTCAGGATCACGTTGGCGAACGGAATGGGCTGGCCCGACTCGTCCTGGACGATTCCGACGATCCTGCCTTCGGAAGCTCCCTGGGCGAATGCCGCAGACGCAGCAAGAAGTAGAAACAGCACGGACAAAACCGCGAACGAGACGCGAGTTTTCGGAGGCATCACGGGTCACCCTCCCTGCGGAGCATTCCCTACCGAGGAAATCCGCCACTCTGCGCCACGGAGACGCGAGTGATCCGGATCGCGGGTTCCCCCGGAACGTCGGATGTGATCGGCGCAGAGGTGACAGGGGAATCAGTCGCACTGCGGCGAGCCTGCGCGCCGAAGTGGCCCGAGATGAAACCCCTCCTTCCGATCGCTGTCTGCGGACACACCGTTGTCCGTGCAACCCATCCGTGCAACTCATTGTCCCAAAACAAGAAGCACGAACAACCGATGCCAGCGCCGTCACTATAGCCAACCCCCCTGGGGGTGTCAAGCCGCACCAACCTCTTGATCTGGCAGACTTTACAGCGCTTCCGGCCCTCGATTCCGGCCCGGATCAAGCGCGGACGGCGGCGTGATTGACAGCTCCGAACCGTCGCCCTATGCTGTCCGTTCGCAACGACTTGAGCCGGCCGGCGCCTCCCCTTTCCCACGGCCGACGGAAGGGACTCCCCATGGCCGCCACCGCTCTCCTGCGGATCGAAGACCTCGATACAACGTTTTACACCGAGGACGAGACGATTCGGGCCGTTCGGGGCCTCACGCTGGAGATCCACGAGGGTCAGACCCTGGGTCTGGTGGGCGAGTCGGGTTCGGGCAAGTCGGTGACCAGCCTGTCCATTCTGAGGCTCCTGCCGGACCGCGTGGCTTCGATCGAGCGGGGTCGCGTGAGCTTCCTGGGGCGGGATCTGCTCAGCATCCCCCAGAAGGAGATGTTCGCGGTCCGCGGCGCCCAGATCAGTATGATCTTCCAGGAGCCCATGACCTCGCTCAATCCGGTGCTCACGGTCGGGCACCAGGTGGCCGAGGCCATCCTGATCCACCAGAGCGTGGACAAGAAGGCGGCCCGCGAGCGCACGATCGAGCTCTTCCGCGAGGTCGGCCTGCCCGAGCCCGAGCGCCGGGTAGACATGTACCCGCACGAACTGTCCGGAGGTCAGCAGCAGCGGGTCATGATCGCCATGGCCCTCTCCTGCAACCCCAAGCTGCTCATCGCCGACGAGCCCACGACCGCGCTGGACGTCACCATCCAGGCCCAGATCCTGGACCTGCTGCGCAACCTCCGCGACACCCGGAAGATGTCGATCCTGTTCATCAGCCACGACCTGGGCGTGATCGCCGAGATCGCGGATGAGGTCGCGGTGATGTACCGCGGCGAACTCGTGGAACACGGCAGCGTGCTGGATATCTTCGAGAACCCGAAGCACCCCTACACTCGCGGCCTCCTGGCCTGCCGCCCGCGACTCGAAACGCAGTTCACCCGACTGCCGAGCGTGGGCGACTTCATGGGAGAGCGCACGCTCCCGGACGGAACGCTGGAGCTCTACGATCGGAACCCGGACCTGACGGAGTTCCAGACGCCGCGGCCGGAACGGGCGGCCGCCGTGGGTGCTCCCCTGCTCACGGTCCGGGATCTCAAGGTCCACTTCCCCATTCGCAAGGGCCTGCTGCAACGAGTCGTGGGGCAGGTCAAGGCCGTGGACGGGATCAGCTTCTCCATCCACCGCGGGCGGACCCTGGGTCTGGTGGGCGAATCCGGCTGCGGCAAGACCACCACCGGACGGGCCATTCTTCGTCTCGTCGAACCCACCGCCGGGCAGGTCCACTACGACGGGCAGGATCTCTGCGAGCTTCGCGGTCTGGAGCTGCGCCGGATGCGCAAGCGGATGCAGATCATCTTCCAGGATCCGTACGGGTCGCTGAACCCCAGGCTCACCGTGGAAACCGCTCTGGTGGAGCCCATGGACATCCACGGCATCGGGAGCAGTCGGAAGGACCGGCGCGACCGGGCGGCGGCGCTGCTGGACGAAGTGGGTCTGGGCGGCGAACACCTGAAGCGCTATCCGCACGAGTTTTCCGGCGGGCAGCGGCAGCGGGTGTGCATTGCGCGCGCGCTGACCGTCGATCCGGAGTTCATCATCTGCGACGAGTCCGTCTCCGCCCTCGATGTGTCCGTCCAGGCGCAGGTGCTCAACCTGCTGCGGGACCTGCAGGAGAAGCGCTCCCTCACGTACGTGTTCATCAGCCACGACCTCGCCGTGGTGAAGTACATGTCCGACGAACTCGCCGTGATGCACGACGGGCGATTCGTGGAAGAGGGCCTGGCCCACGAGATCTATGCGAATCCGCGCGAGGACTACACGCGCCGCCTCATCGAAGCCATCCCGAACGACCAGCTCGACATCCTGCGGGAACGGCAGCGCGCCCGCGGCAACCTCGCCTGACCCGACATCGCCTGGCCCGGCGGGCGGTCTGGCGGTCCCGGCGTCCTAGTCCTTGAGTCGCGGATCCAGCGCGTCGCGCAGTCCGTCCCCGACCAGGTTGTACGACACCACGGTCAGCACGATGGCGAGTCCCGGGAACGTGGCGATCCACCACGCGCCGAGCAGGTTGTCGCGCCCCTGGTTGATGATGTTGCCCCACGAGGCCGTGGGCGGCTGCACCCCGAGCCCCAGGAACGAGAGCGTGGCCTCGGTAAGGATCACGTCGCCGATCATGAGACTGGCCGCGACGATCACGGGGGACAGCGTGTTCGGCAGCACGTGCCGGAGGATCACGCGCAGATCCGGAATCCCCAGCGCATGGGTCGCCTCGACGAACTCCTGCTCCTTGAGCGAAAGGATCTGGGCGCGCACCAGCCGGGCCACCCCCATCCAGGCGGTCAGTCCGATCACGGCAATGATCAACCAGATCTGCGGGCTGTAGATCGCGATCAGCGTGAGCACCAGGAAGATCCGGGGGAACGCGTAGAGCACATCGACCAGGCGCATGATCAGCCAATCGGCGCGCCCCCCGAAGTAGCCGGCGATGGCGCCCAGCAGCGTGCCCAACGTCACGGCGATCCCCACCGCGACGAAGCCGATCGACAACGAGATCCGGGAGCCGTAGATCATGCGCGAGAGAACGTCCCGCCCGAACTTGTCCGTGCCCAGCGTGAAATTCATCCGCGTCTGCACCCCCTCCTCTTCGGCCAGGAAGGTGGAGCCCGGAGCGAGGTAGCGCGTCTTCACGATGTCGACCTGGCGATCGGGGTTGTGGGGCGCCAGCAGCGGGGCGAGAATCGCGACGCAGTACAGAACGAGCACCGTGCCGAGCCCCACCAGCGCCACCCGATTCCGGAGGAAGCGCCGGTAGACGAGCTTCCACTGGCTCACGCCGGCCGACGGGTCGTCCGTGGCCTGCTCGCGCCGGAGACGACGGCAGTCCAGGAACGACGCCGCGGGAAACGCCAGGATCATGAACACGAGAAAGGCGACGGCGAGCTTGCGGTCAAACCCGGGGCGCTCCGCTCCCGCATGAATCTGTTCCAGCGTGGGCTGGGAAAAGGCCCCAGCCACGCCCTCCATCCCGCCCACCAGCACCGCCACGAACGCGAGCCACGCCACGGCGAAGAGCACCGCGCGGCCGCGACGGCCGTGAAGCGCATGGCCCAACCCCGGAACGAACGACAGCGCGGCTCTCATTCGTAACGAATCCGCGGATCCACGATCCCGTAGAGCACATCGGCCACCAGGTTGCCGCCCACCACCATGATCCCGGCGATGAGATTGGTCGCCATCACGATGGGATAGTCGCGCGCAAAGATCGCCCCGATGGTCACGCGTCCCATTCCCGGCCACGCAAAGATGGTCTCCGTGACCACGGCTCCCGAAAGCAGGAACGGAAGGTACAGGCCCAACAACGTGATGATGGGAATCAGCGCGTTTCCGAGCGCGTGCTTGAAGATGACCGTCCCTTCGCCCAGCCCCTTGGCGCGGGCGGTGCGGATGTAGTCCTGACGGATCACCTCCAGCAGACTGCCGCGCATGTAGCGCGCCACGCCGGCCGCGGACGCGATCCCCAGCACGAACACGGGCATGATCAGATGGAGGATCCGATCCCAGAGACGCCCCACCCCGCTCATGTACTCCGCGTCGACCGCCTGCATCTGGCTCGCCGGCAGCCAACCGAGCTGAAGCGAGAAGAGAATGATCAGCATGAGGCCCAGCCAGAAACCCGGCATCGAGTAGATGAACAGGGCGCCGAGCGTGGAGACATGATCCACCCACGAGTACTGGCGCACCGCCGAGATCACGCCGACCACGACGCCCACCACCAGGATCAGCAGCAGCGAGAACGCCGTCAGAATCAGGGTGTTCGGAATGGTCTCGCGGAGGATGTCCACCACCGGGCGGTGGTGCGAGAACGACATCCCCAGTTCGCCCTGCACCAGCGAGCCGAGCCAGCGCACGTACTGGATGTGCAGCGGCTGATCGAGCCCCAGCCGGACCCGGATCGTCTCCATGACGGCCGGATCGATCTCGGGGTTGTAGTAGATGGCCAGCGGATCGCCCGGCGCCAACCGGATGATGAAGAAGGTCAACGTGGCCAACGCCCAGATCAGCGGGATGGACACGAGGATTCTTCGGAGAATGTATCGAGTCACGCGATCGCCTCTCTCGACATCTAGGACGCGTACTTGCGATCGCCCGGCGCAATCCACCAGTCGCGGATGTTGACCAGGTAGCTGCGCACATCCACCTTCACATCGCGCACGCGCCTGGACACGCCGACGGAGTACACCAACTCGTACAGAACCGAGTAGGGCTGCTCTTCGTGCAGGATCTCCAGCATCTCGTGCCACAGCGGACGCGCCAGTTCCGGAGTCGCGGCCAGCGTGGCCGCACTCATGAGCGAGTCCACCGCCGCGTTCGAGTAGCTGGTCATGTTGTACTTCCCGTCGATCGCTTCCGAATGGAAGATGTCATACGGATCGAAGATGAAGTTCGTCTGCCAGGCGAGGTGGCACGCGTCGAACTGCTTGGCCTTGATCTCGTCCAGGAACACGGTCCATTCCCGGGTCTCCGTGGCCACCTCGATCCCGACCTTGCGAAGGTCCTCCTGGATGAGCACGAGCGCATCTTCCCTCATCTGGTTCCCGAAGTTGGACACGAGCATGAACGAGAACCGAACGCCGTCCCGGTCCAGGACGCCGTCGCCATCCGAATCCGTCCAACCGTGTTCCTTGAGGATCCGACGCGACTCGACCGGGTCGTACGGGTGCGGCGGCAGGTCGGTCGGGTAGATCGGCGACAGGGACATGACCGGATGCCCCGTGACCTTGCCTTCGCCGAACGCCAGCGCGTCCACGATGCGCTGGCGATCGATCGCGAGCGTCAGCGCGCGCCGAACCTCAGGTTCGGAGAAGAGTGGACTCAGTGTGTTCCACGCGATGTACTGGTAGCCGCGCTGCTCGTACGAGTGCACGTCGAATCTGGGATCGTCGCGCAGCGGCTGCACCTGCTCGTAGCGGATGCGCTCGATCACGTCCAGTTCCCCCGCCCGGAATGCGGTTTCCACCGCCGTCTGGTCCGGAATCACGCGGAAGATCACGCGATCCAGGTGCGGGCGTCCGTCGGCGAAGTCCGGGTTCGCCTCGAAGACGACCTGCTGCTCCCGGTTCCAGCGAACGAAGCGGAACGGCCCGTTCCCGACC
>BQJX01000008.1 GCA_021604925.1 Gemmatimonadota bacterium | reverse complement strand
GGGATCCGCGTGGTCCGGGCGTTTGCGCGGCAGGACTACGAGTGCGCCAAGTTCGCCGACGCGAACGGCCGGTTCCGGGACCGGAACCATCGGCTGATCCGCCTGCTGGGAGTGTACTGGTCGGCGTCGGACTTCCTGTGCTTTGCCCAGATGGGGCTCACGCTCGGGTTCGGCGCGTGGTGGCTGCTGCAGGGGCGCCTCACCGTGGGGACGCTGTTCGCGTTCCTGTCGTACCAGTCCATGGTGATCTGGCCGGTCCGGCACATGGGCCGCGTGCTCACGGACGCCGGCAAGGCACTGGTGGCGCTGTCGCGCCTGGGGGACGTGCTCGACGCCGAAGAGGAGTCCGCGAGCGACGTCGTGAGCCCCGAGCCGCTGCCGGAGATCCGGGGAGAGCTGGAAGTTCGCGGCCTCTCCTACTCGTTCGGCGACCACGAGGTCCTGCAGGACCTGTCGTTCCACCTGCAAGCCGGGCAAACGCTCGCCCTGGTGGGACCTCCGGGTTCGGGCAAGTCCACGTTCGTGAACCTGCTGCTGCGACTGTACGACTACGGGCAGGGCGAGATCCTGCTCGACGGGCACGAGATCCGGAGCCTGCCTCGTGGATTCGTGAGATCTCAGGTGGGCACGGTGCTGCAGGAGCCGTTCCTGTACTCCAAGACGATCGGCGCGAACGTCCGCCTGGGTCGTCGCGAAGCGACCCTGGAAGAAGTCGTGGAAGCCACGACCGCGGCGGACATCCATCGCTCGATCGCGGAGTTCGAGTCGGGTTACGACACCCTCGTGGGTGAGCGCGGAGTGACCCTCTCGGGCGGGCAGCGGCAGCGACTGTCGATCGCGCGGGCGCTGCTCAAGGATCCGCCGATCCTCGTGCTGGACGACGCGCTCAGCGCCGTGGACTCCGGAACGGAAACCCGGATCCTGCGCGCGCTGCGGGAACGCAAGGGACGGCACACGACCATCGTGATCGCCCATCGGCTCTCGTCGGTGGCGGCCGCGGATCACATTCTCGTGTTCGCGAACGGTTCGGTGGAGCAGGCCGGCACGCACGAGACCCTGCTCCAGGAGCCGGGGACCTATCGACGTCTGTGGGCCATTCAGGGCGCACAGGAAGAAGACCTTCAGCAGGACCTGGAACGGGCGGCCCGGTCGTCCACGGCGCAGGAGGGAAGACCATGACCCCCGGATCCCCGATCGAGGAGTCGTACAACCGACGCTTCGACTTCGAAGTCTGGAAGAAACTGTTCGGCTACACGCGCCCGTACCGACGGGAGGTGCTGCTGCTGATCATGTTCGCCGTGCTCACGGCGACGGCGGACGCGTTGATTCCCCTGGTGACACGGGAACTGGTCGACGAGATCGTGGAGCGCGGCAGCGACGTGCGGCTCGCGCGCTACCTGTGGGCGTTCTTCGGACTCACCACGGTGATCTCGGTGGCGGTGTGGCGGTTCATCTGGCTGGCGGGAAAGATCCGCACGCACGTGAGCCACGACATCCGACGCGACGGCTTCGAGAACCTGCAGCGGCTGTCGTTCTCGTTCTTTGACCATCGCCCGGTCGGCTGGCTCATGGCCCGCATGACCTCGGACTGCGAACGGCTGTCCAACATCATGGCGTGGGGGATCCTGGATATCTTCTGGGGAACCACGCTCATGACCACGATCGCCGTGGCCATGTTCCTGATGAACGCGCGACTGGCGCTGGTCGTGTTGGCCGTGATTCCCGTGCTGGCCTGGGTGAGCGCCCAGTTCCAGCGGCGGATTCTCAAGAGCGCCCGCAAGGTGCGCAAGACCAACTCCCGGATCACGGCCTCGATCAACGAGGCGATCATGGGCGTGCGCACCACCAAGGTCTTTGCGCGGGAGCAGGAGAATCTCGCCGACTTCCGGGGCCTGACCACGGAGATGTTCTCGGCCTCGGTGCGGAACGCGCTGCAGTCGGCGCTCTACCTGCCGATCGCCGTCTCGCTGGGTGCGGTCGCCGCCGCGGTGGCTCTGAACCTGGGCGGGCTGGACATGGCCGCGGGTACCATCACGGTGGGCACGCTGATGGCGTTCATGGCGTACACGCGCCACTTCTTCGATCCGATCCAGGAGATGGCCCACTGGTTCGCGGAAATGCAGATGGCGCAGGCCTCGGCCGAGCGCGTGATGGGTCTGGTGGAGGCGGTGCCCGAGATCCAGGACTCGCCCGAGGTGCGGGCGGCCATTGCGAGTCACCGGACCCGCACGTCCGCGGATCCGTCGCTGGCCGCGGACGGGGGGCCCACCGGCTTCGAGACGATCCGCTTCGACCACGTGGACTTCCGCTACGAAACGGGAGACCCGGTGCTGCACGACCTGGATCTGGAAGTCCGCGCGGGCGAGACCATCGCCCTGGTGGGCCCGACCGGCGGCGGCAAGACCACGCTGGTGAGCCTGCTCTGTCGATTCTACGAGCCCACGAAAGGGCGGGTCCTGTTCGACGGGACGGACTATCGCGAGCGAAGCCTGTCGTGGCTCCAATCGCAACTGGGAATCGTGTTGCAGACACCGCATCTCTTCAGCGGGTCGGTGGCGGAGAACATCCGCTACGGTCGGCTGGACGCATCACCGGACGCGGTGGAGCAGGCCGCGCGACTGGTCGGGGCGCACGAGTTCGTGACCGGAATGGAACACGGCTACCAGAGCGAAGTAGGCGAAGGCGGCAATCGCCTGTCCACGGGCCAGAAGCAACTGATCTCGTTCGCGCGCGCCATCCTGGCGCAGCCGCGAATCCTGATCATGGACGAAGCGACGTCCTCCGTGGATACGGAAACGGAACGTCGCATTCAGGATGGGGTCGCCAAGGTTCTCGAGGGCCGCACGAGTTTCGTGATCGCGCACCGCCTGTCCACCATCCGGTCGGCCGATCGGATCCTGGTCATCGATGGCGGGAAGATCCGCGAGCAGGGCTCCCACGCGGAACTGCTGGCCCGGGGCGGACGCTACCACGAGCTGTTCATTCAGCAGAGTCGTCTGGACGTGGGCCGCGGAACCACGTGGGACGAAGGCGGCCCGGAGGCCTGGTCGCCGGGGCCGGCATGATCCCGGCACGACCGGAGTGGGGCGCGGTGCAGCGTCGGCCGCGCCTCCCCTACTCCATGTGCGGAAGGCTCTGGTCCAGCATGGTC
Source organism: Gemmatimonadota bacterium (assembly GCA_021604925.1). Classification (GTDB taxonomy): domain Bacteria; phylum ARS69; class ARS69; order ARS69; family ARS69; genus BQJX01. The sequence goes on along the minus strand of BQJX01000008.1, from coordinate 13,523 downwards.
TGCATCTGGCCGCGCTTCTGGGCGCCCGTCTCCTGGTCCAGGACCTCCACGGTCCAGCGGTAGAACTGCTCCGCTTCCTCCGGCGAGTTGCCCAGGCACGTTACGCCCACCTTCCCGAATTCCGACAGCGCGCCGATCATGTGGAAGAGAACGCCGGTCTCCGTGGACGGCTGGTAGTGCAGCCCGTGCTTGGACAGGATCTCCATCAGATCCTCGGGAAGGAGTCCCCGATACGACGGCGACACGAGCCCGTCGGTGGCCACGTAGTACTTGTGCTGTCCGTACCGCGAAAGAAACAGGCCGTCCTCGGGAACCAGTTCGCCGCCGGTCAGGAACTGGAGCGCCATGAACGGATGCGTGGTCCCCCCCATCCGCAGGTTGATCTCGATCGCATAGATGCGCCACTCCTCGCCCGGATCGCGCACGGCGAGAAAGTCCACCGCGAGTCGGCTGACCACGCCCTGCGCGGCCAGCGTCTCCGCCACCTGCAGCGCCGCCCGCTGCAGTGCGAGGCGATAGTCGTCCTTCGCGGGGAAGCGGCAACCCAGGTACACCTGCCCGGTCTGGCCGCCGAGGAGCTGCTCGTGGGTCGAGAGGAGTTCGCACGATCCGTCGGGGCGGATCCGCACCTGCGCGCTCGGAGAGCGGACCTCCCGGGCTTCCACGAACTCCTCCACCACGCCGCCCATCTCGCCGAACTTGCGGAAGTACCAGGCCGTCGTTTCCTCTTCGGCCGACCACTCCAGATCCGCCAGCGCCTCGCCGAGCGCGTCCAGTCGCGCCTTGCCGGACTTGGGCAGGTCCTTCGGATACGTGAGCAGCGCGTTGCCTTCGCCCGAGAACCCGTCGTTCAGCTTGAGCACGGCGCGACGCAAGCCGGGCCGCTGCTTCTCCAGTTCGGAGAGCGCCTCCAGGATCTCGTCCTTGGTGTGGAGATGCTCGAATCCCGCCGGACACGGAACTCCCGCCGCTCGGAACGTCTCGCGGGAACCGCTCTTGGTGCCCAGATGCACCAGACTCGGATCGAGGCCGTTCAGCGGTATGCCCAGCGCCACCGCCAGTTTGCGCTCCCAGACACTGGAGTTGAAGCACGTGAGGTAGGCGCGGTCCGGATCGCCGAACAGCTTGCGGATCCTGGCCACCAGCCGGGGCCGCTCCCAGATCTTGCGCGACAACGGCTGCGGACTGGCGTCCTGCACGCAGAAGAAGGCCACCCGCTTGCGCGCGTGGCTGGCCGGAACGCCCACCAGCAGCTGCAGGTAGTAGTCCACGATCTCGGGGTGCACCGGACGACCGGTCACGTAGATCACGTGGGCTCCCGGATGCCGGAGGCGCATCAGCGTGAACAGCAGACGTTCCTCGTAGTAGGGAACGCCCGCGATCTTCGAGAGTTCTTCCTGGTCGAAGCTGATGGACGGGACCACGACCGAGGTGTGTTCCCAGTGGGGGGATGAGCGGATGCCCTCCCACTGGCGGCGCAACTTGGACTGCAGCTCGTCGAAGGTCGCGATCTCGCGCGCGATCTCCTCGGGAGTTTCCACCTGGACCGGTCCGGTTTTCACGTGCGGCATCGGCGCTCCTTGTCGTGGGGGCCATTATCCGCATTCCGCGCTTCGAGGGCACTCGAAAACGACGTAACCGGCAGACCGTGAAGCACTTGTGTCCGCGATCGGCGTCGGCTAGAGTGGTCCTCTTGATTTCGAACAGGAGGATTCGACATGGTGACCGAAACCGGAGTCGAACGACTCCAGAACTACGTCGATGGCCGTTGGATCGACGTGGCGGCGTCCCAGACCCAGCAAGTGCGAAACCCCGCCACCGGCGCCGTGATCGCCGAAGTCCCCCTGGGGGGCGCCGCCGAGGTGGACGCCGCCGTCCAGGCCGCCCACCGCGCCTACGCATCGTGGCGCGAGGTTCCGCCGATCCAACGGGCGCGCTACCTCTTCGAGTTCAAGAACCTGCTCGAGAAGAACTTCGAGGAACTGGCGGCCACCCTCACGCGGGAACACGGCAAGACCCTGCACGAGTCGCGAGGCAGTGTGCGCCGCGGGATCGAGTGCGTGGAGGTCGCGGCGGGCGCGCCCTCGCTGCTCATGGGCATGGCCATCGAGGACGTGGCCACCGGGATCGATTGCGAGTCGATCCGGCAGCCGCTGGGCGTCTTTGCCTGCATCGCGCCGTTCAACTTTCCGGCCATGGTGCCGTTGTGGTTCTACCCGTTCGCGGTGGCGTGCGGGAACACGTTCGTCTGCAAGCCGTCCGAGCAGGTTCCGCTTTGCCAGCGCTTCATGTTCCAGCTCATCGAGGACGCCGGCTTTCCGCCCGGCGTCCTGAACCTCGTGAACGGCGGCAAGGACGTGGTGAACGCGATCCTGGAGCATCCGCTCGTGGAGGGCGTCTCGTTCGTCGGCTCCAGTCCGGTGGCCGCGCACGTGTACCGCACGGCGGCCGAGCACGGCAAGCGCGTGCAGGCGCTGGGCGGCGCCAAGAACTTCCTGGTGGTGATGCCCGACGCTGAAATGGACAAGGCCCTGGACGCGATCACCGAGTCCGCCTACGGCTGCGCGGGGCAGCGTTGCCTGGCGGGAAGCGTGGTCCTGGCCGTCGGCGACGCGCACGATCGGGTCCGCGACGGGTTGGCCCAGCGGGCGCGCGCACTGGTGATGGGCGACGGAGCCCAGGAGGGCACGGACATGGGTCCGGTCATCTCCGCGACGCACCGGAAGAAGGTCCTGGACTACATCGACAAGGGTGTCGCCGAGGGCGCGAACATGGTCGTGGACGGCCGCGAGCGCACGTCGGAAGAAGGGTTCTTCGTGGGCCCCACGCTGTTCGACGGCGTGACTCCCGACATGGTCATCGCCAAGGAGGAGATCTTCGGGCCGGTGCTGTGTGTCTCCACCGCGCGCGACCTGGACGATGCGCTGGAGATCATTCGCCAACATCCGCTGGCGAACGCCACCTCCATCTTCACCACCAGCGGCAAGCACGCCCGCGACTTCAAGTACCGGGTCACGGCCAGCATGACGGCGGTCAACCTGGGGGTCGCGGCGCCCATGTCGTTCTTCGGATTCGGCGGCGCCAAGGGCTCCTTCTTCGGCGACCTGAAGGCGCACGGGCGCGAAGCCTTCGACTTCTTCACCGACAAGAAGATCGTGATCTCCCGCTGGTAGACGCGCGCTCGGACCGTCCTGCGGGACAAGGAGGGATGTGGTGAGTCGAATCGTGAAGGGCGGGCTGATCCAGTGCGCCAACCCCATCAACGACAACTCCACCCCCGTGGTGGAGGTCAAGCGGGCCGGGTTCGAGAAGCACCTGCCCCTGATCGAAGAGGCGGGGCGGCAGGGCGTCCAGGTCCTGTGCCTGCAGGAGATCTTTGACGGGCCGTACTTCTGCCCGAGCCAGGACGCGCGCTGGTGCGACACCGCCGAGGCGGTTCCCGGCCCCACGGTAGAGGCGCTGGCGCCGATCGCGGCCAAGCACCAGATGGTGATCGTGGTTCCGGTGTACGAACGCGAGCAGGCCGGCGTGTACTACAACACGGCCGCCGTCATCGACGCGGACGGAAAGTATCTGGGCAAGTACCGCAAGAACCACATCCCGCACACGTCCGGCTTCTGGGAGAAGTTCTTCTTCAAGCCCGGCAACCTGGGCTACCCCGTGTTCCAGACGGCCTACGCCAAGGTGGGCGTGTACATCTGCTACGACCGCCACTTCCCCGAGGGCGCGCGACTGCTGGGCCTGAACGGCGCGGAGATCGTCTTCAATCCGTCCGCGACCGTGGCCGGTCTGTCGCAGTATCTCTGGAAGCTGGAGCAGCCCGCGCACGCCGTCGCCAACGGCTACTTCATGGGATGCATCAATCGCGTCGGCACCGAGGCGCCCTGGAACATCGGCAAGTTCTACGGGACCAGCTACTTCGTGGATCCGCGCGGGCAGTTCCTGGCCGAAGCGTCGGAAGACGACGACGAGCTCGTGGTAGCCGACCTGAACCTGGACATGATCGAGGAAGTGCGACGCGTGTGGCAGTTCTACCGGGACCGTCGCCCCGAAACGTACGATGACATGACGCATCTCCTTCCCTAGGAGGGTCCCATGGGCGTTCTGATCAGGAACGGAACCGTCGTCACCTCGCTGGATCTCTTCCGGGGCGACGTCCTCTGCGAGGGTGGCCGCATCGCGGCCGTGGGTCCGCAGCTGGATGCGTCGGGACACGACGTGGTGGACGCGTCCGGCCAGTACGTCTTTCCCGGCGGCGTGGATCCGCACGTGCACATGGCGCTGCCGTTCATGGGCAACGTGTCGCTCGACGACTACGAGACCGGCGGCGCGGCCGGCGTGGCCGGGGGAACCACCACGTTCATCGACTTCTGCATTCCGGGTCGGGACGACAACGCGCTGGACGTCCTGGCCGCGTGGCACGAGAAGGCCCGCATCGCCACGGTGGACTACACGTACCACATGGCCGTGACCAGCTGGGGTGAGCAGAGCCGGGAGTGGATGCGGAAGTGCGTGGAGGAAGAGGGCCTCACGTCCATCAAGGTGTTCATGGCGTATCGCGGCGCGATCGGCATCGACGATACGGAGCTGATCCACGCCATGCGCGCGGCCGCCGAACTGGGCGCGGTGGTCACGGTCCACGCGGAGCACGGCGAAATGGTGGTGGAGTTGCAGAACTCCCTCTTCGCCCAGGGCAAGGTGGCGCCCAAGTATCACGCGCAGTCGCGCCCCTCACAGGTGGAGGGCGAAGCCACGAACCGCGCGCTCATGATCGCGGAGACCACCGGCGCCACGGCCTACATCGTGCACATGACCTGCCAGGAGTCGGTCACGGCGCTGGCGCGGGCGCGCGAGCGCGGCCAGCTGGCCTACGGCGAGACGTGTCCGCAGTACCTCTTGCTGGACGACATGGTGTACGAGAAGGCGAACTTCGAGGGATCGGCGTACGTGATGTCGCCGCCGATCCGACCCAGGAAGCACCAGGAAGCGCTGTGGGGAGCGCTCCAGTCGGGAATCCTGCAGACGGTGGGCACGGACCACATCACCTTCTCGCACGAGCAGAAGCTCAGCGGCAAGGACGACTTCCGCATCATCCCCAACGGGGCGGGCGGCATCCAGGACCGCATGTCGCTGCTCTGGAATCACGGAGTCCGGACCGGGCGTCTGAACATCCATCAGTTCGTGGACCTCACGTCCACGCGCGCGGCCCGTATCTTTGATCTGTATCCCCGCAAGGGATCCATCACGGTGGGCGCCGACGCGGACCTGGTCGTCTGGGATCCGGCGGGCACCCGCACCATTTCCGCCAAGACGCATCATCATCAGAACGATCGCAGCATCTTCGAGGGCTTCGAAGTCACGGGAGTCCCATCCACGGTGCTCGTCCAGGGACGGGTGGCCTACGCAAACGGAGACCTCAAGGTGGAGCGCGGCTCGGGCCGCTTTCTGGCCCGCAAGGTCACGCGAAGGGAGATCCCATGAACCCCGAGATGACCGGCACGAACATCGCCGCCGAGACGCGTCGCAAGCACGCCGAGTACCTCCAGCCCGCCGTGGCCAACTACTACGCTGAGCCGTTGGTCCTGGAGAGCGGCAAGGGCATGTACGTGAAGGATGTGGACGGTCGCGAGTACCTCGACTTCTTCGGGGGGATCCTCACCGTGTCCATCGGGCATTGCGATGACCGCGTCACCGGCGCGATCACCGCGCAGGTGCAGCGTCTGGGCCACGTGTCCAGCCTCTACCCGGTGGTGCCCGTGGTGGAACTGGCGGAGCGTCTGGCGCGCATCACCCCGGGACGCCTGCAGAAGTCCATCTTCAACGCGTCCGGCACCGAGGCCGACGACACGGCCGTGGTTCTGTCGCAGCTGCACACGGGCGCCATGGAGATCATCGCGCTGCGCCACGGCTACCACGGACGCGGCACGATGGCACAGTCGCTGACCGGACACGCGGCCTGGCGCGCCGTGCCCAGTCAGGTGGCCGGCGTGAAGCACGCCATGTCGCCCTATTGTTATCGGTGCCCGCTGGGTTTGAAATACCCCTCCTGCGAGGTGAAGTGCGCGCGCGACATCGAGGAGCTGATCCAGACCACCACGGTGGGCAAGGTGGCCGCGTTCCTGGCCGAGCCGATCCAGGGTGTCGGCGGCTTCATCACGCCGCCGGCCGAGTACTTCCAGATCGCCGTGGACATCGTTCGCAAGTACGGCGGCGTGTTCATCTGCGACGAGGTCCAGACCGGCTTCGGGCGGACCGGCAAGCACATGTTCGGCATCGAGCACTGGGGCGTGGAGCCGGAGATCATGACCATGGCCAAGGGCATTGCGAACGGCATGCCGCTGGCGGTCTGCATCGCCACGCCGGAGATCGCCGACGCGTTCCAGAAGCTCACCATCTCCACGTTCGGCGGGTCGCCCGTGTCCTGCGCCGCCGCCAACGCCACCCTCGAGATCATCGAGTCGGAGAATCTGGCGGACCGGGCGGAGCAGGCGGGAACTCGGCTGCGCTCCGGGCTGGAGGAACTGAAGCGACGCTTCCCGAAGACCATCGGCGACGTCCGGGGCAAGGGCCTTATGCAGGCGCTGGAGCTGGTGGTGGACGAATCGGCCGGCGATCGCACGCCGAACGCCCAGGCCACCGGCCAGCTGTTCGAAGAGACCCGCAAGCGCGGCATGCTCATCGGCAAGGGCGGCCTGAACGGCAACTGCATCCGGATCTCACCGCCGCTGACCGTGTCGGACTCGGAAGTGGACGATGCGTTGCGGATCTTCGGCGACTCGTTCGAGGCCATGGGCGCGTAGATGACGGAACGGTTCGATCTTCCCGCCGGGCGCCTGGAGACGCGTTTCTCCGACAAGGCGCCCGCGCTCTCGGAGTCGGAAGCCCGGCGCGAGGCGGCGCGCTGTCTCTACTGCTTCGACGCGCCGTGCATCCGCTCCTGCCCCACGTCCATCGACATCCCCACGTTCATTCGCAAGATCGCCACCGGGAACCTGCGCGGCTCCGCCCGCACCATCCTGTCGGCCAATCTTCTCGGCGCCAGCTGCGCGCGCGTGTGCCCGGTGGAGGTCCTGTGCGAAGGCAGCTGTGTGTACCACGACGACGGGCAGCCCCCCATCGCCATCGGTCGCCTGCAGCGGCACGCCATGGACCACGGCGGCGGACCGGAACTGCTGCCCCGGCTGAACGCCGCTCGTCCCGGCTCGATCGGCCTGGTGGGCGGCGGCCCCGCCTCGCTGGCGTGCGCCGGACAGCTGGCCCTGCTGGGACATCGACCTGTGATCTACGAGAAGCGCGCGCTGCCCGGCGGACTGAACACGACCGGCGTGGCTCCGTACAAGCTCCCCGCCGAGGACGCGCTGGAAGAGGTGGAGTCGATTCTCGCGCTCGGGGTTGACCTGGAAACCGGGGTGGAGATCGGGCGTGACCTCACGGCCGAAGAAGTGCTGGCGCGCCACGATGCGGTGTTCCTGGGGCCGGGCCTCGGCCCCGATTCGCGGCTTCGCGTGCCGGGAGAAGAGGGCCCCGGGGTGCTGGGCGCCGTGGAGTGGATCGAGCGCATCAAGAACGACGCATCCTATTCGCTGGAAGGCATCACCCAGGCGGTCGTGGTGGGCGGCGGCAACACGGCCATCGACGCCGCGCGCGAACTGCGCGGCCTGGGTGTGGAGACCGTGTATCTCCTGTATCGACGCAGTGCCGCCGAGATGGGCGCGTACCGGCACGAGTCCGACGAAGCGCTCCGCGGCGGCGTGGTGCTGGTGGAAGACGTGGTGGTGACCGAGGTTCTCCGCGAGGGAGACGCACTGTCCGGGGTTCGCCTCGCGGAGGCCCAAGGCGGCCGCGCCACCGACGTGGAGCACGGCGTCCTGCCCACGGATCTGGTGCTGCTGGCCATCGGACAGTCCAAGCTGGTGGAGCTGGCCCGGTCGTTCCCCGGCGTGGAGGTGGACGATCGCGGGCGCATCGTGGCGGACCCTGCCACCGGACGCACCGGCAACCCGCGCGTGTTCACCGGCGGCGATGCGCTGAACGGCGGGAAAGAGGTCGTGAACGCGGCGCACGACGGCCAGGCCGCCGCTCGCGCCATCGACGAACTCATCCGTGACGGAGGACCCCGTGGCTGATCTCTCCGTGGACTTTGCGGGCATTCGCAGCCCCAACCCGTTCTGGCTCGCTTCGGCCCCGCCCACCAACTCGGGGGATCAGGTGCAGCGCGCGTTCGACGCGGGCTGGGGCGGCGCCGTCTGGAAGACGCTGGGGACGCCGATCGTGAACGTGTCCAGTCGTCTCGGCGGCGTGGGCTACGGGGCGCAGCCGCTGATGGGGCTGAACAACATCGAGTTGATCACCGATCGACCGCTCTCCGTGAATCTGAAGGAGATCGCGCAGACCAAGAAGCTGTATCCGGATCACGCCGTCGTCGTCTCGCTGATGTTCAACGAGCGCTCCGAGTGGGAGGACATCCTCAAGCGATGCGAGGACACGGGTTGCGACGGCGTGGAGCTGAACTTCGGCTGTCCGCACGGGATGTGCGAGCGCGGCATGGGTTCCGCGGTCGGTCAGGAGCCCAAGGTCCTGGAGGAGCTGGTGCGATGGGTCATCGGCGCCACGTCCCTGCCGGTGATCGCCAAGCTCACGCCGAACGTCACCGATGTGGTGGATCCCGGCCTGGCCGCCGTGCGCGGCGGAGCCCACGCGGTCTCGCTGATCAACACGGTCCAGAGCGTGATCGGCGTGGATCTGGACCGGCTCGTGCCGCTCCCGCGCGTCGGCGACGCTTCGAGCCATGGCGGTTACTGCGGCCCGGCCGTGAAGCCCATCGCGTTGCGGATGGTGGCGCAGCTGGCCCGCGAGCGGGAGTTCGGAATCCCGATCAGCGGCATCGGCGGCATTTCGGATTGGCGGGATGCCGCGGAGTTCATCGCGCTGGGCGCCGGCACGGTGCAGGTGTGCACGGCGGTCATGCACCACGGCTTCCGGATCGTGGACGACATGATCGAGGGACTCAGCGACTACCTGGACTCCAAGGGCATGGGTTGCGTGGATGACCTGGTGGGCGCGGCCATCCCCGGCTTTCGCGAGTGGGGCGACCTGGACCTCAACTACCACGTCGTGGCGGAGATCGACGAGGCCACCTGCATCGGCTGCCAGGTTTGCCACGTGGCCTGCCACGACGCGGCGCACCAGTGCATCCACCTTCCGGGCGTGGCCGCCATCCCCGGCCACACCGCGCCGATGGCGGCCCGCGCCGCGGCCCAGGCGACGTCGGCTTCGCCCGACGCACCCTACCGCGTTCCCTGGGTGGACGAGACCGAGTGCGTGGGTTGCAACCTGTGCGCGCTGGTCTGTCCGGTGGAGGGATGCATCAGCATGGTGGAGAAGCGACGCGCTCCGGAAACGGAGACATGGAACGACCGCGTCGCCAAGGGCACCGATCACGTGCCGGGAGGACTGGCGGACCTGGATCCTCGCCGCCCCTAGCGCCAGGCGGTGAGTCCGCGCTCCTGGTCCGTGCCGGGGATCGTGTTGTCCAGCACCAGCGCGACCAGTGCGCCCACCGCCATCCCCGTCTTGCCCAGCGTGTTGACCATGTCCGAGAGCCACAGCGGCGCGAACGAGACCGGATTCGCGGCAAAGTACTCCGGCATGGACAATCCCATGAACAGTGCAAAGCCCAGGATGAAGAGGTTCCGCGCGGAGTTCAGGTCCACGAACTGCAGGTTGGACAACCCCACCGACGCGATCATCCCGAACATGGCGCAGTACATTCCGCCGACAATCGGCTGCGGAATCGTGGTGAACAGCGCCCCGAACTTCCCGAACGTGGCCAGCACGATCATCATTACGGCTCCCACCTGCACCACGCGCCGGCTGCCCACGCGGGTGAGCCCGATCGCCCCGATGTTCTCCGAGTAGGACGTGGTCCCGTTCGCCGTGCCGAAGATGCCGGCGACCAGGCAGCCCACGCCTTCCATTCCGATCCCGCGGTTGATCGTCTTCGAATCGGGAACGGGCGCCCCGGCCAGCCGGGCGCAGGCGTAGTAGTCCCCCACCGACTCCACGATGGACGCCAGGTACCCCGCCAGCATTCCCACGGCCGCCGCGGCGCCGAACACCGGCATCCCCCACTGGAACGGGAGCGGCATCCGGAACCACGGTGCGCTCCGAATCGTCTCGGTCGACACGTGCGCGGGATGCCCTACTTCGAAGACGCCGGTGGCCGTGAGGATCCAGGACGCGCCCCACGCGATCAGGATCCCCATCATGATCGGGAAGAGCTCGAACGCGCGGTGGGTATGACGCATGTACTGGCTGAACACGATGATCAGCGCGATCGTGAGACCACCCACGCCCCAGTGCGTGCCGGCCACCGGCGCTCCGAACTTGAACAGCGACAGCCCGATCAGCGCAATGGTGGGAGCGATGGTGAGCGGCCCCACGAAGCGCAGCAGGCGCCCGACCGCCCCCGAGAAGCCCAGCACGATCTCGAACAGGGACCCCAGGATCACGGCGCCCTGGACGTGCTGCATGCGCACCTCCCACCCGGACTCCGCCAGCGCCGCCATTCCGCAGATGGAGATCGCCGGCGCGAGGAACGAGAACGTCCCGCCCTGCACCAGCGGAAGCCGGTTGCCCCAGGTGGTCTGCAGGATCGTGGTGATGCCGCTGACGAAGAACATGGTGCCGATCAGCCACCCGATCGCCTCGGCGTTCCCGGCGATGCCCAGCGGCTCGGACAGGATCAGCGGGATCGCCACGGTGGAGCCGAACATGGTGAGGTAGTGCTGGAATCCCAGGAAGAACGCTTCCCGGTGCGGGGGATGATCGTCGATCCCGTAGATCAGCTTCTGTCGGCTCAAGGAAGCCCCTTTGGGTGAGGGTCGCTTTCTTGGGCGTCAGAGTGGGCCAAGGCCGCGCACGGGTCAAGCGACCAGGTCCCAAGAGAAAGTCCCTACCGGCTCTCGCGAACCGGTAGGGACTCGACGGACCGCTTCGGTCCGTACCCCCAGCACGTGGCCGTGGCGCTGCGCGGCGCCGCGGCGGGTCTAGTAGTTGCTCAGCACCAGTCCGAGCTGTGCGTTCGTGTCACTGGCCCCCACGATGTCGTACCGATCGAAGGCGCCGCCGACCACCGTCTGTCCCACGTTGAGCGAAACGCCGCCCGCGGGATCGGTTGCCGGCGCGGTGCCCAGAATGTTCGTGAAGTCCAGCGTGGTCGGCGCCACGGTGAACGGATTCTGCGGCATGGAACCACCCGGCAACAGCGCCGCCACCGTCATGGCGCCCTCGGCGGTGGTCGACGCCGCGTTCGTGGGATAGTTGCCGTTGTTCCGGTTGGCAAAGTCTTCCACCGCCAGCTGGACGGCGTGCATGTTGTGCTTCACATGCGCCACCTTGGCCTGGTTTTGCATGTTCGAGTAGTTGGCCAGTCCAATCGCGATCAGGATGCCGATGACCACCACCACGATCATCAGCTCGATCAGCGTGAACCCATCGTCTCTGCGCAGCATTCCAGCCTCCTCGCGGAAGTCCACTCCATCTCTGCCCCACCTATACGCAGGGACCGTGCCGAACTTTCCGCCCGCCCGTCGCGCCCGCAAGTTGTTACCACTAGGGGTTTTGCCCGGATAGGCGATTTCGAGGCGGCGGCCGGAACTGTGCAAATCGAGATCACCTGCCACCAGATTGCACGGTCGCGGCCCTCTCCTGGGATTCCCGCCCCCGTGGTAGGCTGGCCCCATGCGACCGGAAGCCCGAATTCCCCGTTTCCACTGGATGCCACCTTCCGCGCTCGCGGAGAAGGGCGCGCTCGTGCTGTCGCGCCGCGGAGTGGAGCACGGCGCCGTCCGCCGCGCCGGCGTTGCGAGCCCCGTTCCGAACGCGCGAGCCCACTGGGACGCGAGCCAGCCGCTCTACCTGCCCAAGGCGCTCACCGCGCTGCCGCAGTTCTCCGGTGAGATCCGCAGAACCCGCTCCCTGTTCGAACGGGCGCAGTCCAACCGGCTCGACTTCCAGGCGGAGGTCTGGCGGCGCCTGGAGGGATCCGCCGCCTGGGTCCCCGCGGGAGCAGCGGTGGACCTGGCCGACGATCGCGAGATCGAGAAGGTCTTCGCCGACGAGACCCGGGGCGGGCGCACCACGGCGCGCGACCTCTGGGCCAAGCTCTCCTGGATCGCGCGCGAGCCGAACGACGAGTCTCTCCGGGTCCGCTTCTCGTTCGGGTCCGAGTTCCATGACGACTGGCACGGCAATCGTTCCCACGCGGCCGCGGCGGACCGGTTTGCGCAGGCCGTATTTCCCGAGTGCGGACTCATCACGGACAACGCCCCGTTGACCGATCTGTTGTCGCACCTGGTGCGCCGATCGATCCGGCTGTCCGAACGCATCGCCTTTGCCAATGCCCCGGGCGGCGGCGCCCGCTTTCACCACGATCACGAGACGGAGCAGCGCGGCGTCGTCTTCGGGCAGCTCGCGGGGAAGACGGCGTGGCTGGCGTTGCCCAAGCGCGCGCTGGCCGAGGCGGTGAGCGACACGGCGCGCGGACCGCTGGCCCGGTCGCTGTCGTCGACCGCGCGCGCCCTGCGAATGCTGGACCGACACGACGTCCCGGCGCTCGATCGACTGCTGAATGGGAACCCGCGCCTGACGCAGGCGTTGGTGGACCGGCGGGCGTTGTACGTGCTGTCGGCCGGCGACGTGCTGCTGCTCCCGTCGCACGGCCCGGACGACGTGGCCTGGCACTCGGTCTTCGCTCTGGGGGCCCGCCCGAGCCTGGCGCACTCCTACGGACTGTTCGCCGCGCGCTGATCCACGGGGCGGCTCCCGCGCCGCCGCGCTCAGTCGTTCCGCAGCACGATCTCCCGCAACCAGACGCGCCCCGCATCGCCTTCCGTTTCCGTCAGGCGGCGGGCCAGATCAAAGACCGAACCGTCCGAGGTCGGAACTTCCGCGGGGAGTTCCGCAAGGCCCGTCACTCCGCGGTAGAGCGAAGCCACCGTGTCATCCGCCAGCGGTCGTGCCGGGATCTCTCCGGGAGTCGGCAGGGCCGCGATCGCCGAGTCGAACTCCGCCATCGGCTCCACGCTGGCCAGGATGAGGAAGCGCTCCCGCCCGCCGTTCGCCCCGATCGTCCAGGCCACCGAAAGGCCGCCCGCCGCGGGCGCCCCCGGGATCTCCAGCGGTTCCCCGGCGCTCAGCGGATTCACCAACGCGTACCCGGGCAGTGGAAACAGAAGGGCCAGCGCGCCGGAGTCGTCCTGGTTCAGCACGTACACGTGCGCCGCGCGCGTCAGCTCCAGACGGAGGTGCACAAGATCGCCCGCCTCGACCGCGTCGCCGGAACGCACCGGCTGAAACGGTCCGGTCCCGCGCAACAACGTGGCGGTTTCCACCAACGGCGTCTGCGATGGCGACGGCGCCTGCGGCCAGTTGCGACTCATCACTACCGCCGTGAGGAGAATCGCGACCGCAGCGCCCACCCAGCGGAGGCGCGACCACGCGCTGCCCGGGGCCAGGGTCGG
>BQJX01000007.1 GCA_021604925.1 Gemmatimonadota bacterium | reverse complement strand
CTGGTCCGGGGGCGACGGAGACCGCCGATGCCGGCGTGTTCTAGGCGTGATGAGACGGCGGGGAGGCCGCGACAGAACGGCCTCCCCGACCGCCTTGTATTTGTTCGGGACACCCGGGAGCAGCTCTCCTAAGCCCTTCCTGGCGCTATCGCGAGGGCCCTTGAGACAGGGGACTACTCGATCGAGCACCTCGAAAGCGAGGTGACGGTGGAAAGGAAGACCCGTGGAGATGCGCTGAGATCGCTCGGGGCTGAGTGCGCCCGGTTCGAGCGCGAGTTTGAACGGATGTCGAAGATGCAGTTCGCAGCGGTCGTGATCGAGTCGACGGTAGCCGAGTTACTCGAACCGGTGCCCTTCTCCAAGATGAACGGCAGGGCTGCGCTTCGCACGCTTCTAGGTTGGTCGGTGAAGTTCGGTGTGCCGGTCTACTTCGCCGGGTCGCGGGAACTCGCAGAGTCCACGACCCGTGCGCTCTTGGAGTTCTACTGGCGCTATCGGCGGGAGGGTGTGGTGGGTCGTGGGTGAGTTGAACGAGCGACACGTGGCGGATCTCGAGTCATCGGGACTCACCGCGGAGACCATCGCCGCCTCCGGGTGTCGTTCCGTCGATTCGCAGGAGGCGCGCCGGTTTCTTGGGTACCCGGGCGGACAGGGGCTCGCGTTCCCATATCCGCATACGGCCGTGAACGGCGACCGACCCTACGAACGGCTGAAGCCCGACGAACCGCTCAAGGACGATGACGGACGTGCCCGGAAGTATCTGAGTCCGAGTCGGAGGGAGAACCCGTCAGGAAACAGGCTCTACATCCCTGCCAATCTCCCCGAAGGCGCGCTGGGGGACGTCAGAATCGCTCTCGTGTTCACGGAGGGCGAGAAGAAGACGCTCGCCGGGAACCAGGAGGGCTTTGCAACGGTTGGCCTGCCCGGTGTGTCCTGCTTCGTCAGTAGGGGCGAGGACGGGGAGTCGTACGCGATCGCCGACCTTGATCTCGTCGAGTGGAACGGACGCGAGGTCTACGTCGCCTTCGATTCCGACGCGACGACGAAGACCGAGGTGGGGCGGGAAGAGGAGAAGCTCGCGTGGGAGCTGGAGTCTCGGGGGGCCACCGTCCGCATCGCTCGTCTTCCCAAACCCACCGGGTCCGAGAACCGCGACAACGATCTCGTCGGCAAGTTCGGAATGGACGACTTTCTCAAGGTCCGCGGGAAGGCTGCGTTCGCCGAGATCCTGAAGAAAGCGAAGCGCCCGCCAAAGAAGGACGCCCATAGCGGGGAGCGGAGATATATCGCGGCCGCTGACCTGGCGGACTGGTACGTGAAGAGTGTCGGGTTGGAGTCCGACGCTGGGTTTCAACTGCGGTGGTGGCGGGAAGAGTTCTACCGCTTCACAGGAACCCACTACGAACGGATTCCAGAGTCGGACCTGAGAACCCATGTGATCGGCTGGCTTCGTTCTAAGAAGAAGCTGAGGCGATTCGCCGGGACCCGGATGGCGAGCCAGGTGGCGGCGAACGTCGCGGCCCGCGGTGCTATCGACGCCTCCCAAGAGCCTCCGATCTGGCTGGATGGCAGGGGCGACACGGGAGAGGTTCTGTCCCTCCAGAACGGCGTGATCTCCATCAAGGATCTCCTGGCGGCGAACTTCGAGGCCCTGCATCCCCACGATCCCGCGTTCTTCTGCCTCTCCTCTCTGCCGTTTCAACTCGACCCCGGGCCTGACTGCTCGAGGTGGATGACCTTCATGGAGGAAGCTCTGCCGGATTCGGAAGTGCGAGACCTCGTTCAAGAGGTGTTCGGTTACCTGATCTCGAATGAAGGGGACCTGGAAAAGTTCTTCCTGCTCGTGGGAGCGGGGGCGAACGGAAAGACCGTCGTCTGCACGGTCCTCCGCGAGATTCTCGGCCCGGACAACGTCTCAGCTGTAGGTCTGGAGGCGTTTAGCGCGACCCGGACCTTCCCCTTGGCCGCCACGATCGGGAAGAAGGCCAACATCGTGGAGGAGCTTGAGGAGGTGGGGAAGCCCGCGGAGGGCGTCTTGAAGAACTACGTGACTCGGAAGCCCACGACCATCGAACGGAAGCACCGTGACGCGTTCGAGTTCACTCCGACCGCCCGCCTGGTATTCGCTACCAATGTCCTGCCGCGCTTCGTCGACCCGACCGACGGCCTCTGGCGCCGAATGGTCTACATCCCGTTCACGCGGCAGATCCTCGACGAGTCGAAGCAGGATACCCGTCTGATCGACGGGAAGTGGTGGCGGGCCTCGGGAGAGCTGCCGGCGATCTTTCTGTGGGCCCTGGCTGGACTGGCCCGCCTCCGCAGTCGAGGGCGGTTTCCGGAACCTGGCGCCTGTCGAGTGGCGAAGGGCGACTACCGACGAGACTCGAACCCCACGGCATCGTTCCTGTCGGAGCATTGCCGATTGGAGGAGGGCGGGGAGACGTCAACTTCGGATCTCTACGCGGCGTATCGGGCGTGGGCGGATGCGAACGGCTGCCGTCCCGTCGCCGTCCAGAGGTTCACCCAGGAGGTGAGGAGAGTGTTCCCCGGGGTAGAGGCGTCCAAGAACCCACGATTCATCGCTGGAAAGCGGTCGCGAGCCTGGCAAGGGCTTACCCGGACTGACCTCTGACACGCACGGCACAGATGATTCTCTATGCTCGCGTAAGTGGAGAGAAGAAATGAAGAGAAAGAAGAGAGAAGAGAGAAGCATGGGGTTTGCTGCGTGTCATGCGTGTCAGACGTGGACCCCGAGGGTCGGAAGGGTTTGTGATGGAAGAGGTTAGAGGATCTTCGTCGCTGACACGCAGCCGACACGGTGGGGGCAGTCCTGCTCGTTTCCTGCAGGCGATCGCGCCCTACTTTGGCGGGAAGCGGAGGTTGCTGGGACAGATCATGAAGGCGTTTCCGACGCCGGCGGACGCTCCTGTCATGATCGACGCGTTTCTCGGTGGCGGTTCGGTCAGCCTGATGGCGAAGGCTCGTGGCTATCGCGTGGTCTGCAACGACGTCGCTCTCCGCTCCGCGGCCATCGGCCGAGCGTTCATCGCGAACGACCACGTGACACTCTCGACCGCGGATGTCACCCGACTCCTTTTGCCTCGTGCCATCCCGGATGGGCCTTCGGACGACGTCCTGCCCGAGCGCCACGCACGGTTCGTCCGTGGTGCCATGGACGTCGCGCTCCGCCTCGGCGGCGCGAAAGGCGCGCTGCTCACGGTGCTGGTGATCCGCTACATCATGTCCCTTCGCCCGATGGGGAACTTCGGTGCGAAGGCCGTGATGCAGCAGCTGTCCGAGGGTCGGTGGGAGGAAGTGAATCCCGCGGTCCTCCGGGACAGCTTCACCCGCCGCATTCAGTCCCCGCCGCAGACGATCTGCGAGGAGCTCATCCCGAAGATCAACGCAGGCGTCTTCGCCAACGGGCACCGGAACGAGGCTCAGCAGCGCGACGCCTTCGACTTCCTCTCCGACGTCGAGGGATCCGTGGTCTACCTCGACCCTCCGTACGGCGGCACGGCGGCCTACGAGAGGGCCCTCCGTCCGCTCGACGAGATCCTGGCTGGCCGGCACATCGACCCCGTCCCGAGCGAGTTCTCCGGGCGACGGTCCGTTGAGGCGCTCGATCGTCTGATCGAGGCCTGCCGGCACATCCCGCGCCTGGTGCTGTCCTACGGGAACGCCGTGCTGCGCCCCGACGAACTGGAGGCGCTGGTCGCGAAGCACCGACACAACGTCACCGTGCGCACCATCCGGCACGCACACCTCGCGGCCGTGTCGAGCGCGGAGAAGAACGCCACCAACCTGGAAGTCCTCGTCACCGGAGGGAGGCCGAGATGACCGCTGCCATCACGATCACGGAGATCCCCGTCGATCAGCTCGAAGCGAACCCGTGGAACCCGAACAAGATGAGCGATGAGACGTTCGCGAAGCTCAAAGCCTACGTGGAGCGGGAAGGCCTGGTCGAACCGCTCGTCGTGCGCGCCGTGAAGGGAAGGGACAAGCACCAGCTGCTGGGCGGCTTCCACCGGTGGACGATCGCCAAGGAGCTTGGCTACGACACCGTCCCGTGCGTCGTGCTACGCCTCAGCGACCGACGCGCCAAGATCCTCACCATCAACCTCAACGAGATGAAGGGACAGGCTGCACCGCACCTGATGGCGGACCTCGTGCACGACCTGAGCCATGACCTGTCGCTCGACGACCTCGCGACGCAGTTGCCATACGACCTCGCAGATCTCCGCGACCTCACCGACCTGCTCAAGATCCCTGACGGCTTGGACCTGCAGCTCGCAGAGGAAGCGAGCGAGGCAGAACGCGATCGCATGAAGGTGCTGTCGTTCCCACTCAGCCCGGACCAGATGGAGACGGTGCAAGGCGCGCTCGATGATGCGAAGGAAAAGATCGAGAGCCCGTCTCGGAGCGCGGCGCTGACTCACGTGGCGCGGACGTATCGGGAGAGAGGAGAGCGTTGATGCCTGTTGGTGTTCATAGCATCAAGTGGACGGTGCATTCACCTTGCGTATGGCAACGGGTCCTTCCTGTAACAATTGCTAGCGGGTCGGGCGCGCCGCAAGAAACCGACAGCGACAGGGCCCCTACAGGGTTGGCCCCCGGGCCAATTTGGGGTGGGAGAAGGGGGTCAGAATGGGCGTTTCGGTGAGGGCGTACGCGGCTTCTCGCAAGGATCGGGGACTCCCCGGGGGGTCGCGGTACGGCGTCCAGAAGGCTCTGCGGGACGGCCGGATCACCAAGAAATCCGACGGGACCATTGATCCGGACGAGGCGGATCTCGAGTGGGACCGGAACACGGACGAGGCGAAGCAGACGTCGGAGCCGAGGCCTGCCAGCTACCAGGAAGCACGCGCGATCAAGGAAGCCCTGGGCGCGCGGATGGCCCGGCTGGAGTACGAGGAGCGGCTGGGGCAGCTCGTCAGCGCCAAGGAAGTCCGCCGAGAAGCGTTTCGGCGAGGGCGGATGCTCCGGGACCGGCTGATGGCCATTCCGTCGCGTCTGGCTCCGCAGCTGGCCGCGGAAGACTCGGCCAAAGGGATTGCGGCCCTGCTCGATCGGGAGTTGCGCGAGGTGCTGGACGACGTCCTGGGGAAGGAGGAGTGAGCATGGAAAGGGCAGCACGAAGGGCGTTCTGGAACGCGTTCGCGGCGGGACTACGGCCCGACCCGGTCCTGACGGTGAGCGAGTGGGCGGATGAAAACCGCGTGCTTCCGAGTCGTGCGAGCGCCGAGCCGGGACCCTGGCGGACATCGAGGACCCCATACCTGCGCGAGATCATGGACACGTTGAGTGTGATGGACCCGACAGAAATCGTCGTGGTCATGAAAGCGGCTCAGATCGGCGGAACGGAATGCGGAAACAATTGGCTGGGCTATGTCATCCACCATGCACCTGGCCCCATGCTCTTCGTCCAACCGACGGTGGAGATGGCCAAGCGAACGAGCAAGCAGAGGATCGGTCCGATGATCGATGAGTGTCCCGCGCTGTCGGAGCGGGTGCTGCCCGCCAGGTCTCGGGATAGCGGGAATACGGTCCTGTCGAAGGAGTTCTCCGGCGGGCTCCTGGTCCTGACCGGAGCGAACTCCGCGGTGGGGCTGCGATCGATGCCGGCTCGCTACCTCTTCCTGGACGAGGTGGATGGGTACGAGGCGGACGTGGACGGCGAGGGGGATCCGGTCGAACTGGCCATCAAGCGCACGCTGACGTACTCCCGGAACCGGAAGGTGTTGATTGTCTCAACGCCGACCGTGAAGGGGATCAGTCGAGTGGAAGCTGCCTTCGAGCGGAGTGACCAGCGCTACTACAACGTGCCATGCCCGCATTGCGAGAACATGGCTCCGATCCTCTGGCGCAACATCCGCTGGCCGAAGGATGAACCGGAGGGGGCGGCCCTCTACTGCGAAGAGTGTGGCGGCGAGATCCCCGAGCGGCTAAAGGACCAGCTTCTCGCGGCTGGCCGGTGGATTCCCACGGTTGAGGGCGCGGACATCCGTGGCTACCACCTGAGCGGCCTCTACTCGCCGCTGGGCTGGTACTCCTGGGCCGACGCTGCTGGCGACTTCCTGCGGGCAAAGAAGCATGGGCCGGAGGGGCTGAAGACTTGGACCAACACCGTGCTCGGAGAGACCTGGGAGGAGCAGGGCGACGCCGTGGAGGAAGGGGTGTTGCTGGCCCGCCGGGAGACGTACTCCCACCGCGTGCCGGCCGACGTCCTCGTGCTGACGGCGGGCATCGATGTCCAGAGCGATCGTCTCGAGATGGAAGTGGTCGGCTGGGGGATGGGCGAGGAGTCCTGGAGCATCGAGTACCGGATCCTCTGGGGGGACCCGGGTGGGGATGACGTGTGGCGGGAGCTCAACGAGGCGCTGGCGACGATCTACACGCATGAAAACGGCCATCGCCTCAGAGTTCGCCGCGCCTGCATCGATTCGGGGCACGCTACGCAGCAGGTGTACGAGCACGTGCGAAAGCGGCGCGGTGGGCTACACGCGGTGAAGGGAATGGCCGGAGAGGGTCGGCCGATTGTGTCCGCCCCCGTGAAGCGGCGAAGCGGCTACTCGAAGCGAATGATCCCGCTCTTCATCGTGGGCGTGGACGAGGCCAAGGGGCTGCTGTATTCGCGGCTGGCGATGGGGGAGCCTGGGCCGGGCTACTGCCACTTTCCGGCCGACGAAGCCTACGGGCCGGAGTATTTCGCTCAACTGGCGGCGGAGAAGTGTGTGACGCGGTACACAAAGGGGTTTCCGCGCAGGGAGTGGGTGAAGGTCCGGTCCCGGAACGAGGCGCTGGACTGCCGGGTGTACGCGATGGCGGCGCTCTACATTCTGAATCCGGCCTGGCAGGTGCTGGCGGCGCGCATGGCCAGGGCGCCGGAAAAGACGCCGTCGCACCGGTCCGGGCGTCGGCCGGCGAGTCAGAGGAGGGTCCGGAGTGGGTGGATGAACGGGTGGCGGGATGGGCCGCCGCGGTCATGGTGAGCCTTGGCCCGAGGAGCGCGGGCGCAAGAACCCGGCAAATCGCCATGGAGGCGAGGCGGAATCGCGTGGTTGGGGCGAGAACGCTGAGCGGCAACGCACAGCCCTGCTTCGATCGAGTGTATAGACCCGCGACCGTTGTCTCGCCTGAGAAGCGGCTCCGGCGTGCCCGCGAGGCTTCGAACTAGCCTCGCAATGGATTGGGAAACATGGAATTACATGAGCGCGTTCACGCGACCAACGATCGACGATCGAGTTGTAGGTGCGCCGCCCATTGTCATCGGGTACTGGGACGGCTACCCGAGTCCTGGTCTGAATCTGGAGTAGACGATAGCAATTGGAGATCGCATTACTCGTTGGAGCGCGTAGAATACGGGGGCTGTCGAATTGCTAACCAACGGCGCCCCGTGGGCGCCTCCAGGGGAGGAATCGTGGCCAAGCGTTTCGTCACGCCGGACTACGGCGCCACAATGGGCAACGGTGAACGCGTCACGATAGATGTAACCAATTCGATCTCCGCGGGACTCGATCACAACGAGGGGCTGATCGCGCATGTCAGGAAATGGATGGACGGTCTTGGGTACACTAGGATCCTAGACTTCGGCGCGGGTGCCTTGCGTCACGCGATTCCGTTGCTCGAGGCCGGGTTTGAAGTGACTGTTGTCGAGTATAAGAGAGCGTTCGAACGACCGAGGGCAAAGGAGGCGCTCGCGATCGCCGAAGAGTACGATGGGTTCTCCGCACTCGTGTGGCCGCATGACTTCATGCGGTCAAGGGTCAGGTACGATGTTGCCCTGCTCGTGTACGTGCTTCAGGTCATTCCGGTCAAAAAGGATCGCGAAGTCGTGCTGGGAGAGATCGCGAAGAGGTTCGACAGGAATGGTCCGCGGCGATTGTACTATGCATCCCGCTATGGCGAAGCGCGGTCCCTATCCGCCGACCGCAAACACAAGGATGGGTGGGTCCGTGGGCGCGGCGATCACGGGAGGTCGTTCTACACGGAGTGGAAAGCGGACGATACGAACAGGATGTTCGCCAAGTTCGGGTACGAACGGGCGGGTACCTACCAGGGCGCTTCCCAGGGCTTCATCTACGATCACCGTCCGGGTCTATTGTGAGTAGCTCCCAGGCCGAGCTCGAGCGCTCGGATTCCGTTCAAGATCTGGCCAAGCTCCTTGTATCGCTTTCGTCCGGTGTCTTGGCCTTCAGCGTGACTTTCGCAGAGAAGGTCTCTGTTGGCGTCGGCCTAGCAGTGGCGCTCTTGTACGCTGCCTGGATTCTACTTGTCTTGGCATTGATGTTCGGCGTCAAGGCGCTCTCGCGGTTGGCAGATGCCCGGCTCAAGGGAACGCAGACCTGGTTCCCCCAGGTTCTGCCATCGCTCAGGACTTGCTGGCGAGCCTTCCAGGCGGGTTTGATTGCTCTCATGCTGTACGGCGCTCTCGCATCAGGGATTCACGCCTGGCGCAGCGATGATGCGCCCAGTGGGCTTCCGCCCTGCTCGAGCGCGTGTTCGGTTTCGGGTGGGCTTCCGCCCGACGAGGGATCACCATGCGGGGAAGCGGGCGAGGAGAAACATCCGGGACTGCACGGGAGCTAGCGAAGCTTGGAGCGCGCCGAGCCCTCCCGAGGGGCCGGGTTGAAGCGAGGGTCGAGAGCCGGGGACCGACGATGACTGCAGGGCGGGTCTTGGAAGCTGAACGGGTGACGCGTGCCCGCGCTTCGCGCGGAGCAAGGGGGGCGATCGGGCGCCCGCGGCACCGACACTTGTCGGTCATTGCCCTGGCGCTTCGCGGTGCGATCGGAATCAACCGATCCGCCGGGTGGCGAGACCCGCAGAGTCCTCCAGCTCTGCGAGTTACTAGGTAGATTTCCGTCGCGCGGCTCAAATGCGCTGGTGCGCAGGAGGATTGGCGTTTGAACGATCCTAGGCGTTGCAAGGGGCGACGCGACAGTGGCGTGGCCTGCGGCAAGCGCGCTTTGCCCGGCTCGGACTTCTGTGCCGATCACAGGTCAAGAACGTCATCAAGTGTGCTCGGCCCAGCAATCGGAGGTGCCCTGGTCGGGAACTTCATCTTTCCCGGTGGAGGCGGGGCCGTATTCGGGGGTCTCCTAGGTGTCTGGATCGCCACACGATCGCCATCGGGTGGCGGTCCCGCTGAGAGCGATCGGGAACGTGAGCATGGGTAGCCAGGCGACTCAGAGTGGAATCTATGCAGGCCTGGCACTTGGGCTGATCTACATCGCCATGTGCGCTCGAAGCCGTAAGGGGCCGACGTTCACGCAGTTCGCGACCGTGATGCTATGTACCGTCGGGGCCTTCGTCGGAGGCGCGTTCGGGCTCACTGCTCTCCGGGCGACGGACGCTGACCTCGCCGGGCTCAGTGATCAACGACTCCCAATGATCCTCGGGGCTGTCGCAGTTGTCTGGATCTCACTAGAGCAGCTCCTGGCCGTGTTTCGGCTTTTCTTCGCCGGCGGAAAACGGGGAGCGGCGGAGCGTCTGACTGGAAGGGGGCACGTCTAGACAGACTAGGCAGCTGTTCATGAGAGCCAGCGTGATGTCCGCCTCCGCATGGCGTCGTGTCTGGATGTCGTGCTACGTCGCTCTGCCCCAGGTCCTGGCGGGCGTTGACGTGTAGACGTCGTTCCGGATGCCTCTTGAGGCCGATCGTGAAGGGTCACGGGAGTTCGGCGCTATGGGACACTGGACTGGCATCACACTGCTGTCACAATCGGCGGGCTACGGACTCGGCTCAACGAGACGGGTAGCTGGAAGGTCGCGGCGTGAGAATCGATCCTCGCTGGCGGCAGCAGGACCCCCAAATGCTCGCGGATCGCGAGAAGCCCGGAAGGAGAAGACGGAATGGGGCTCGACTATAGGAACCTAGACGCGAGAACTCGGGAGCTAATGCTGGCCGAGATTGACCGGGACATCAGTGAATCGACGCTCTACCTGAGCGACAATCTCAGCCCTCAAGGGAGGGCCGAGTATCCGGATCTCATCCGGGATGCGGCGCGAAGTGGAAGCGACGAGACGCTGGCGTTGGCCATTCGTAGCCGCCTGAATGCGCGTGAGAAGCCTCGAGCGCTCAAGACCGGTGGTTTCTCAAAGCCTCCGGTCATGCGCAGCAACGCGCACCAGATGCTCGGTGAGGGTGAGTTCAACCGATTCTACATCCGGGCGCTCTGCGTTCGCGCAATCCAGGATGGCGTACCTCACGTGATCGTGTTTCGCGCAAAGGCAGTCAGGAGAGCACGCTCGGCATCGGAGGAGATGATCGGGCAGGGCATGCCTGCAGAGGGATTGCTTGCCGATCTGCGGAACAGACAGGGCGTAGATACCGCGCTTGGACTGCCACCTGGTCCGAACTCTGGACTCTCCGTGCAGCTGCCTTGATGGCCATCGGTGCCTGGAAGTGTTGGGTGAGATCATACTTGGGGATGTCTTGGCGGAACGAAGGCGGTCTAACCAGGCGGTTCGCGGCAGACAACAACGCGGCGCACCCTGGACAGAGATCCAGTTCGGGTTCTGCGTCCGAGCCGAAGCAGCCAGGTGAACCCCCGCGCAGCGGTGCTCGCAGTTGAAACCCGTGCCGTTGAACAGGTGGGACTGGTGAGGAGGCCTCGCAGGAAGTTCACGAGAGAAGGCGGCTACCTTGAGGAAGATCTCGTCCAGTATGGCGTTGATCACTTGGCGTGCGCGGATGTCCTGTTCAAGACCGACCCTCGCTGTTTCGATTCCGCAGGCTACTTAACGTCTATCGGGTTTGAGCTTCTCCTGAAGGCGATACTCCTCAGGTTCTCGGGTGCCTTCCCAGACGATCACGATCTTGGGCGCCTTCACCATCAAGTCCGTGAGGCGTACCCGGACTTCGCGTTGAGACCCGAAGAGGAGGACCTGCTCCGCCGAGTCGGTCGGCTTGCGACTCTACGGTACCCGAATCGCTCTGAGCCTGATGAGGTCGGGGATGAAGACTGGGACGCGACGCGCGACCTCGCCGAGACGCTGGTGGAGCAGCTGCCGGAGGATCTCCGGGACGCCGTTCGGGCCCGCGACATTACACAGAAGGGCGGTCGCTTTCTTGGGTGGAAGCCTGCGTGACTGTCGAACTAGGGTTTGCAGCAGACGGACACCGCGGCGAATACTGGGAAATTCTGGAGTTGGGGTTCCGCATCTCCGGCGTGCAGCGCGGTCGAGACCCTGACCCAATGGTGAGGGTACGCGATCGGCTGCACCAACCGCTCACTGCTCCACTTGGACGGAAAGGAAGCCGAATGGTCGACGTCGAAGCTAGAGCCGCGAACCGCATAGCGAGTCTGAAGAGGGGACTCTGGTTCCTGGGCGGCGCGGCCATTCTCGCTGGGTTGGCCGCGATGGCAGTGTACGCCAATCGATTCCCTGGGCCCCTCACCAGCGACCATGCCCGGTGGGGACAGTTCGGAGACTATCTCGGGGGGGTGCTGAATCCGGTGCTAGCGTTCCTCGCGCTGATTGCCATTCTCGTGACGATTGCCCTTCAAGCTCAAGAGCTAGCACTATCGACGCAGCAGCTCAAGAACTCCGCAAATGCTCTCGTGTCTCAGAGTGAGTCGATGAGGCAGCAGATCTTCGAGGGCACGTTTTTTCAGCTGTTGAGGTTGCATCACGAGTTGGTCAAGGGAATCGACCTTCGAAACCCGTACTCAGGCGAAACGGGGAGGGTGGGGCGGGTCTGTTTCGTCGAATTCTACGCCGACCTGGCGCACCTCTACGAAACGACGCGGGGGTCGGCCCCAGAGCAGACGCTGAAGGAGTCCATGGAGAAAGCGTACGGAGAGTTCTACGAATCGAGCCAAACTGATATTGGCCACTACTTCAGGAATCTCTATCACATCGTAAGGTTCGTGCACGACAGTGAGATAGTAGAGAAGAGCAAGTACACCAACCTGATTCGGTCTCAGCTGTCGAGTCTGGAGCTCGCCTTGCTCTTCTATAACTCGCTGAGCTCCCTTGGCGCGGAAAAGTTCAAGCCGCTTATCGAGCAGTACTCGCTTCTGAAGAACCTCAACGTGAATCTCCTCCTAGATCCGCAGCACCGCGCCTTTTATGAGCGAAGGGCGTATGGGACATTGCCCGACTAGCCGTCGCACACCGCTGTCAATCACTGGCCCCGCATTCGGCTATTTAAGGATCATCCCGTTTGAGGGGGACGCGGTCCGCGTCGGCGACGGCGTTCAGACGATGGTGGGGGGCGGGACGACTGGTGCGCGGTGATCCTGTATTTCGGTTTGAAAGTGGGTCGTTGAGGTGAGCGCGAGTTCGATAGGGCCCAGGTCTCGGCCGCGAGACCTGCTCTGATTGGGGATGTCCGGATCCTGCTACTTCCGCCCATGGTCTCAGACTACCCGGAATCCCCATTTGGGAACGCCATCCGCGGGAATCTGCAGGATTATCGGGAGGGAGTCCCGGAGTGACTACAGGCTCTTCCGAAGTCCTGCCACCGCGTTCTTCCATCGCTCTGAGGAGCCCAAGGCGATCGTTGGCGTAGGGCTGACGCCGTCAACGGCGCGAACCCTAGCTCAGGTTCGCGTAGTCGGAGAGTAGGCGCGCGGTCGCTCAGATCTACTCACGACGTGTCGCCAGAGCATTGATCAAACGAGAACCGTGACTTCGACCGGGCAATGGTCGCTATCCCTATCCTTGCCGTTCTTCTTGATACTGACCAGATCTGTCCGCACGTTCCCCGAGTTCTTCTTTACCTTCGGTTTTGTCGAACCATGAGCGAAGTTGTGCGGGTACAGGATGTGGTCGATCTGCGCCGCCGGTTTGAACGGGTGAGTTGGAATGCCCCCCGACGAGAGGTCAGTGAAGCTGTGGAGGCTCGTCTCGGGTTCGAGCACCGTCCCGAGGTGCGCCTCGACGCCGCTTTCGACCAGACTCTTCTCGTACTGATCGAATCCCGGTCCGTCGTTGATGTCACCGATGATCATGAACCGGTCGGCGACCTTCTTGTCCAGCATCCCCCATAGAATCTTCCTCAGGCGACGTCCCTGAGCGATGATCTTCTTCCGGTTGTTGTAAGGCTCCTGCTCGTCCGCCGTGTAGGTCTTCTTGGATTTCTGGTGAACGACCGCTAGCAAGAACGGGTTCTTGTTGCCGCTCTTCGGGGTGACCTTTACGATGAGCGGCTTCCTTGAGAACGCGTAGGTTTTCGGGTTCTCGTCGTTCCCGACCAGGTCTTTCCACTTTGCTCCTGAGAACGAGAGTTTCTCGGCCTTTACCGCTCCTGGCCAGTACAGGAGTCCCACGTTGTGCCTCTTCGCCGTCCCCTCCATCAGATAGTCGTAGTAGTCAAGTCCGGACGCCTTGAGAAACACGCTGAGGCTCTTCTTGGGCATGCATTCGACGATCCCCAAGAGGTCCGGGTCGAGTTCTTCTATGATTCTCGCGACGTTCGATGCACGCTGCTTCTGTGTGCCGTCTGGGTTGACTGAGTTTCCCTTGACCAGCCGATCCGAGAAGTAGATGTTCCAACACGCGACCTTTATCGTCTCCATGGTCTCAACCCCCGTCTGTGATAGTGCCCCTAGCCAAAGCGCCCACCGCGCAGCTGTAGGTGCCTAGCCTCACCATCGCAGTCTAGCAATCGGACCCTGTGCATTGCACGCGGGAATCGCTGTGTCTGCGCCAGCCGTATGCGTTGGCAAATGTAACAGGAGAGAGACGCAATCAAAGGTTGTGAGCCGCTGGCGAGGAGCGCTAGTCTTGCCGTGCGCATCGAAGCCGTCATGGGTGGGCTCCCGTGCGAGTCGCGGATAAGCGGGATCTCGGACTGGGCCTGCCAGGAAGCCAGCATTGGAATCCCGATGAGCGGCTGTGCGACTGGCGGCACTGCGGGGTGTCAAGCGGAGGGTTGGAGGATGGGTTTTGGGGGAGAGACGATCAGCGATCCGGCTGTTTGCGCGCAGCGGAGAGTGGCGCTGGGGGCTCAGCCTCACGCCATTGGGAGCGTTCCGGTCGCTTGCTGGAGCGCCAGTACCTAGAACGGAGGGTCCGACATGCGACATTTGATCGTGATGTTGATTGGTGCGCTGCTGGCGACCGCGGAAGCCGCAGAATACCCGACGGGTGCAACACGGCACATCACTTCCGAGCTGGGGGCCGAGATCGTTGACGCGCTCCGCTCGCAGAGTTCGGTTCCCGACGGCGTCGAGTTGTTCTTTGGCCAAGCCTACAACGAAGAACTCCCGAACATCGTTCTATTCGTGCCCAGAGGCGCGGAGCCGACGGACGTTCACCCCGTCTTGATACATCGTGGCGAGGTGGTGTCCGAGCTCTTCGATCAGCGACGGGTGTGGGTCTTGATCGTCTCTGAGGAGAGTTTTGCTGGAAGCAAGACAGTCTGCGATCGACCCGAGTGCGCGCCGAAGGAATCGTGCGGCTGCAGCGACGCCTGGAAGGATCTGGCAACGAAGGAAAAGGCCACGGACTGCGAGATGCGCGTGTTTCACGAGGTTCTCCCCTACTACAAACGGCCGTCCGAGCGGACGGTCTCGGGAGTCCTCTCGAGCGTAACAAAGGTGCTGTTCGGGGCGGCGCTCGGTAGCGGGAGCAGCGCGTCCTCGACAGATACGACCGTCGTGTCGGTTGCCGCTCTGAAGGAGCGGGCCGAGAACCACGACCTGTACTACGCCCACACGGTGTTTCGGCTTACGACAAACACGATCAACAGGATCGTAGTTGCTGGCGGCGACGGCTGCGGAGAAGGATCTGTCCCGTTCCGAAGCGTCCACATCACATTTGGCAACTACGATACGGCGTGGCTCGGGGCGAGCGTCGCCGCCGGAATGAGAAGGCCCGCCGGAAGTGAAGTGACTCGGGTCGATCCGTATGTCCTGGTTCACGCGAACGTATTCAGGCAGAGGCGTCTCCCCGGGCACTTCGCCGAGGCGGGGCTAGTGTTTGGGACACGCCTCTCCAAGGATGAGTTCCTGGATGAGTTCGTGGCAGGGGTGCGGCTGGGCGGTCTGCTCGTAGAACTCGCAAACCTTGGTCTCATTGTCGGCGCATCAGGGCAGAGGGACCCGGGGGCGGCGGCGAAATCCGACAGCGCAGGGGTTGTGACGAAGGCCGCCGTCCCAGCGAAGTGGTCGCTCAGGACGTACTGGGGACTCGACTACCGATTCTAGGTGCCCTCTAACCGAAGCGCAGGCGGCTACCGACCAACTCTTTGGGTATCGGTTGAATCGGTACCGTGGAAGCAAGTGCAATTTGGCAGAGGCCATCCCTGGGACAAGCCACCGCCATCATGGAGTGAAGGGAACGATAGCCGAGTCGCAACTTGAAGCTAGCGAGTGTCAACTGCCAACTACCCGGGCGCTTGGACTCAAGGTTTTACATTGGGATTGGCTGCTCGCGATTCAATTGGCGACGCGCAGGGATAGGCGTTGCATCGACTTGGGCTGAGAGGCATCACAATTCGGATGATGCAGGTCCGCTCCGGCCCAGTCCGTTGAATCCGCGAGAGGATCCGTGCATACTGGCTGTACACTTGTAAGAAGCCGAGCCCGCGTCCGTGTGCGGTCCACCTGCCCAGGAACAGTTCTGAGTTCTGCATCCGGAGCGGAGTTCGACCAGGGCTTGGTTCCTAATAGCGGCTTGCTCGTCGGAGCCCCATTGTCAACGCCTATTCGGGGGTGACCTGTGACTGCGCCCGTTCCTACGTTCGCAAAAAACAAGCGTTGTCCTCGCGACGGCAATCGTTGTCCCAAGAGCATTGCTAGTCTTGCTATTGCCGTACTCATGCTTGTACCAGCGCCGCCTACAAAGGCCCGCGTTGTCGAGTGGTCGCCGCCGACCAGGGTGTCGCTGACGAGTGCAGAGGCGTCGACGGGCATGCACCCCGACGACGTCCGGGCGAGCAATCGGAGGTGGCACGGGCATCAAGTCGCCTCCCGTGGGGTCAAGACGGCCGTTGTCTTCACTGTTCAGGGCCAGGCGGGGGCTGTGCCTGAGAGCTTGATGTGCGCCGTTCAACCCGCTGCTGGCGGCCCCTGGAACTCGCCAGAACTCGTCATGGTTGCGGGGATCCGGATCGAGAACCCCACGATCGCGATTGCACCGAGTGGGCAGATCCACATCCTCGTCGAGGATCGCAAGCCCTCTGGGCCTGACCGCGGTGGGGAGATCGACCACTACTATTCGACAGATTCGGGGCACCTAGGGCTGTCATGGGCTGGCCCGGCTGCTGTCAGCGATCCGGCTGATTCGGAGCCGACGGTCGAGATGCCGGATGGGATCGCCGTCCCGGGTTGCCCAGTGATCGACATCGTCTGTCGGAATCCCGAGCTTGTGATCGATGATGTTGGGAATCTCTATGCAACATGGTGGCAGCAGCGCAACGCGCAAGATGTAACGAATCTGGTTGACCCGTGCGACGTGCGACCTATCAACGGAATCCTCATGGGAGCACGACTTGGCGCTGCCGATGTCGGGTTGCCCTGGACCGATCGAACGGCGGTTAGCTCTGGGACGTGGGATATTTGGGGAGAGACCGATGAGGTGGCGTGCGACCCAAAGGCTCTGTACCGACCATCCTATCGAACGGGACCACGGCCCCACACAATGACAATAGGGCCAGGTGGCAGTGGCGACGTCTTCTTCGTGTTCAAGGACGACCCGTACCCCCTGCGCGCCGATGGCAGTCCTCCCGATGGGGCCGAACTGGACTCCTCTGGGGACGTCATACCAGGGACGTTCGTCGGGCCCGGGGATCCGAGCTGGTGCAATTTCGGCGTGAACGCGGACTCTGATCACTACTACTTCAAGCGGGGTGCATGGAGCTCTGGGCAGTTCGCGTGGTGGGGCCTGGCCCCCTCGATCCAGCTTGGAACCGACGTGCGGGTCACA